>NZ_JBBCBO010000011.1:0-174964 GCF_037203865.1 Variovorax sp. CCNWLW186
CTGGTACCTGGAGCGCACGGTGCACTACATCGGGCGGGTGGGGCTGGACTATGTGAAGAAGAAGATCCTGGAAGACGAAGCCGGACGCAAGGCGCTGTGGGAGCGGCTGCAGTTCGCGCTGGACGGGGAGCCGGATCCGTGGTTCGAGTCGAGCCAGGCGTCTGTGGATGTGCGGCAGTTCACGCCGGTGGCGGTGGTGGACGAAGCAACGGACAAGGCCACCCAAGCCGCCTGAACGAGAAGGAAAAACAACCCATGAGCAACAACAGCAACACCAACGAGTGGAAAGTGATCTGCCGCGTCGAGGACATCCCGGTGCTGGGCGCCCGCCGCGTGGCGCGCCCGGTGGGCGTGGACGTCGCCGTGTTCCGCAATGCCGAGAACCAAGTCTTCGCGCTGCTGGACCGCTGCCCGCACAAGGGCGGCCCTCTCTCCCAGGGCATTGTGTTCGGCACCAGCGTGGCCTGCCCGCTGCACAACTGGGCCATCGGCCTCGACGACGGGTGTGCCAGATCGCCCGATGAAGGATGCACGCCGAAGTTCGCGGTGAAGGTCGCCGAGGGCGTGGTGCACCTGGATTCGAACGAGCTCGCCACGCATGCGGTGGAGCTCGAACGCCCGGTCGCGGGGCCGGCCAGCCGCGCCTGCCTTCAGACCGAAGACTCGGCTGCCTGACACAACGAACAACATGAGCCTCACTCTCACGTCTTCGTCGCGCAGCGACGACCGCAACCCAGGCATGGCACCCGCACACGGCCACTGCACGCTCGTCGGTGCCGGCCCGGGCGACCCCGAGCTGCTCACGATCAAGGCGCTCAAGGCCATCCAGTCGGCCACCGTGCTGCTTGTCGACGACCTGGTGAGCGACGAGATCGTCGCCATGGCGCAACCCGGTGCGCGCGTGATCCACGTCGGCAAGCGCGGTGGCTGCAAGAGCACGCCGCAGAGCTTCATCGAGCGGCTGATGATCATGGCCGTGCGCGAAGGCGAGCACGTGGTGCGGCTCAAGGGCGGCGACCCCTTTATCTTCGGCCGCGGCGGCGAAGAGGTCGAGCACCTGGCGCAGGCCGGCATCCATGTCGAGGTGGTGAACGGCATCACCTCGGGCCTGGCCGGGCTGACCTCGCTCGGCGTGCCTCTGACGCACCGCGACCATGCACAGGGCGTCGTCTTCGTCACGGGCCATGCAAAGCCCGGTTCACCGGGCACCGACTGGCAAGCGCTGGCCGCCACCGCGCATGCCGCGCGGTTGACGCTGGTCATCTACATGGGCGTGTCGGGCGCCGGCCGCATCCAGAACGAACTGCTGAGCGGCCTGCCGCCTTCGACGCCGATCGTGGTGGTGCAGAGCGCCAGCCTGCCGACCCAGCGGCATGCAGTGGGAACACTCGCAACGCTGGAGCAGACCATTGCCGACAACGACCTGTGCAGCCCTTCGATCATCGTGGTCGGCGATGTCCTTCAGGGACTGGCCGCCGCGGCGTCTTCCGCGCATCTTGCGCTGGAGAAGGCGGCCTGAGACTCCGGCCTCCCCTCGCCTCTCCTTTCCATTTTTCTTTCGGCTTTTTTCTCTTCAAACCAAAGCAACGCCATGGCCTATTTGCAGCCTTCCGAATTCGTCACCAAGATGGTGGACGCCGGTGAATCCAAGATCTTCATGTCCACGCGGGACACGCTCATCCGCTCTTTCATGGCGGGTGCAATCCTGGCGCTGGCGGCTGTGTTCGCGGTCACCATCAACGTGCAGACCGGCTACTCGATCATCGGAGCCATCCTGTTCCCGGTCGGTTTCTGCATTCTTTACCTGCTCGGCTTCGACCTGCTGACCGGCGTGTTCGTGCTGACGCCGCTCGCGCTCATCGACAAGCGCCCCGGCGTCACCATCGGCGGCGTGCTGCGCAATTGGGGCCTGGTCTTCGTCGGCAACTTTCTCGGTGCGTTCACCGTGGCCGTGCTGATGGCCATCGTCTTCACCTTCGGCTTCACCAGCCCGCCCGACAAGGTCGGCCAGGTGATCGCCACCATCGGCGAGGCGCGCACGGTGGGCTACTCCGACCACGGCGCCGCCGGCATGCTCACGCTCTTCGTGCGCGGCATGCTGTGCAACTGGATGGTGTCGACCGGTGTGGTCGGCGCAATGATCTCGACCTCGGTAACCGGCAAGGTGCTTGCCATGTGGATGCCGATCATGGTGTTCTTCTTCATGGTGTTCGAACACTCGGTGGTCAACATGTTCCTGTTCCCGTCGGCACTGCTCATGGGCGGCAACTTCTCGATCATGGACTACATCATCTGGAACGAGATTCCCACGGTGCTGGGCAACCTCATCGGCGGCCTTTCGTTCACCGGCCTGACGCTTTACGCCACGCACGTGAAGACAGGTCCCAAGCGCGTGGTGCGCTAAGCAAGACACGGCCGCTCGCCGCCGGTGACGATGCGCTCCGCACTCGCGGTCTCGATCGGCCAGCACTCCGACAAGGGGCGCAAGGAAAGCAACCAGGATTTCCACGGTGCCGCCCTGCCGGAGGGGCAAGTCCGCAGTGCCAAGGGCGTGGCCATTGCCATTGCCGACGGCATCAGCAGCAGCGACGTGAGCCATGTGGCCAGCGAGTCGGCGGTCAGGAGCTTTCTGACCGACTACTACTGCACGTCGGACGCCTGGAGCGTGAGCCGCTCGGCACAGCGCGTGCTCACGGCCGCCAACGCCTGGCTGCATGCGCAAACCCAGAACGGCGGCGGCCGCTTCGACAAGGACCGCGGCTACGTCTGCACCTTCAGCGCGCTGGTCGTCAGGTCGACCACCGCGCACGTCTTTCATGTGGGCGACACCCGCGTCTACCGCTGGCATGCGGAGGCGCTCGAGCAATTGACCGAAGACCACCGAGTTTCGGTGGGCGGCGGCCAGAGCTACCTCGGCCGCGCGCTCGGCGTGGGGCCGCATGTGGAGATCGACTACCGGGCCGTTCCCGTCGAGCAAGGCGATGTCTTCCTGCTGACTTCAGACGGCGTTCACGAGCACATCGACGCCGCCGCCATCAAGTCCGCGCTGGATGCGAACCCCAACGACCTGGATGCCGCGGCCCGCAGCATTGCCGAAGAAGCCTACGCCCGCGGCAGCCCCGACAACCTGACGGTCCAGATCGTCAGGGTCGACGCCCTGCCCGATGGCGACATCAACGAGCTGCACGCACAACGCGCCGCGCTGCAACTGCCGCCGATGCTGGAGGCGCGCATGCGCTTCGACGGCTACACGATCATGCGCGACTTGCATCACAGCCATCGCAGCCACATCTACCTGGCGACCGACGACACGGGGCAGCGAGTGGTGCTCAAGACCCCTTCCGTCGACCTGCAGAACGACGAGGCGCACCTGGACCGCTTTCTGCTCGAAGAATGGGTCGCGCGGCGCATCGACAGCGCGCACGTGCTCAAGCCGCACGCCAGCCATCGCAAGCGCAACTACCTCTACGTTGCAATGGAGTTCGTCGAGGGGCAGACGCTGGCGCAGTGGATGGTCGACAACCCGCGGCCGAGCCTCGAATCGGTGCGCGGCATCATCGAGCAGCTTGCGAAAGGATTGCAGGCTTTTCACCGCCTGGAAATGCTGCACCAGGACTTGCGGCCCGAGAACATCATGATCGACCGCACGGGCACGGTGCGCATCATCGACTTCGGCTCCGCATGGGTGGCCGGCCTGGACGACAGCACGCTGGCCGCGCCCGACCAGATACTGGGCACGGTGCAGTACACCGCGCCCGAGTACTTTCTGGGCGAAGGCGGATCGGCAAAATCGGACCTGTTCTCGCTGGCCGTCATCGTCTACCAGATGCTGACCGGACGGCTGCCCTATGGCGCCGAGGCGGCCCGCATCAGGACGCGGTCCGACCAGCGAAATCTGCAGTACAGGTCCGCGCTGGACGCGCAGCGGGCCATTCCGGCCTGGGTAGACGAAGTGCTGCGAAAGGCACTCAACCCCAACCCGCTCAAGCGCTACGAAGTGCTTTCAGAGTTTGTGCAAGACCTGCGGCAGCCCCACCCGGATTTCTTGAACAGCCGCGGCACGCCGCTGGTCGAAAAGAACCCGGTGATCTTCTGGAAATGCACGGCCCTGCTGCTTGGCATCGCGGTGATCGTGCTGCTCGGCTTGCTCAGCCAGCGGGGCTGAGCGTCGGTTTTCCAAAGGCGGGCAAGGTGGCGATGAAGGTTGTCCCTTCTGCGTTGCTCGACTCCACCGTCACCTCACCGCCATGCGCCTTGGCAATCCCCATGATGATGAACAGCCCAAGGCCCACGCTTCTGCCGGTGCCGACAGCCGATCCGCGGACCATCGGCTGGAACAAGGCCGAAATGAGTTCGCTTGGAATGGCGGCGCCCCAGTTGTGGACTGAGACTTCGACGCGCTCAGGATTCACTGAGGTCTTGACGGTGACTTCCCTGTCCGGGTCACCATAGCTCACGGCGTTTGCGACCAGATTGCCGACGAGTTGCGCCATCCGATCCGGGTCGACACGACATGCCCCGCGCCCTTCGGTTTCATGGCGCAACGTCCGATCGGGAAAAGACAAGGCGAGTTCGGCCACGCTCTGGGCGACCACCTCGTGCAGATCGACCGGTTGAGGGTTGATCGCAATGCCCTTCCCCACGCGCGCGACCGTGAAGTCCAGCAGGTCCGACACCAGGCGATTCGCGCGGTCCACCGACTGCGCCATTCGCGACAACACCCGTGCCTGGTTGTCGGTGGGTGCATGCTTGAAGAGAACCTGGATGCCGGTGTGAACGGCCGACAGCGGATTGCGCAGATCGTGGCTCACGATGCCGATCATCTGCTCCGCGAAAAGCGCCCGGTCTTTCGTCTCGGCCTGAAGGCGCTCCACTTCAGCAATATGCGTCTCGAGCTTTTTCCGAGACAGAAGCAGTTCCTGTTCGTACTTGTCGCGGTCTCGTGCCACGAACAGGGCCACTTCCTGGGTGTGGTTAGGCCCGTGCCCGTGGCGAACGACATTCAGAACCATGGGCAGGGTGCTTCCATTCTTGTGCCGGATGTCGAGCTTCAACTCCGAGATGGAGCCTTGCATTTCCAGCAACGGTGCCCAATGGGTCTGGTGAAAGATGCGGGCACCCATGGTCAACAGATCCTGCAGCCGCTTCTTGCCCACCAGATCCGCCTTGTCATAGCCAAGCCAGACGCAGAACGGCTTGTTGACGCGCAGGAAGACGCCCTTTGCGTCCGTCTCGACCAGCCCGCAGGGAGCACCGTCGAGCAGCGCCTCATCGGCAGGCCCAAGCGCTGTCATGAGCGGGCCTAGTAACCGCGCTGCGAGAGAAACGATGCGATCGCGTCGTTGCTGGCGCTCGGCTGGCTCAAGTGCGGACAATGTCCGACGTTGTCGATGATCGTCAGCACGCTGTCGGGCATGACCTTGTGCATGTATTCGCCGACCGCCACGGGAGCGATCAGGTCGTCGTCGCACTGGAGGATCAGCGAAGGCGTTCGCAGTTCGGCAATCGCGTCCCGGTGGTCCGACAGGAAGGTGACGCGCGCGAAATGCTTCGCGATTTCCGGGTCGGTGCGGCAGAAACTGTTGGTCAACTCGACGCCGAGAGCGGGTTGCTCCGGCGCGCCCATGATGGCCGGCGCCATTGTGCTGGACCATCCGAGATAGTTGCTCTCTAGGGTGTGCAGCAACGAGTCGATGTCGGCGCGTTCGAATCCCCCGACATAGTCGCCATCATTGATGTAGCACGGCGATGGCCCGACCATCACGTGCGCCGCAATGAGGCCCGGGCTGGCAAGGTCAGCCAGCACTCCGATCATCGCGCTCACCGAATGCCCCACGAAGATGGCAGGGCCTTCGCCATAGGCCTTCACGATTTCGATCACATCCGCGGCATGGCCGTCCAGCGACGCGTACTTGTCGGGATCGAATGCCTTGAGATCGGAGGCGCCGCTGCCGACGAGGTCGAAAAGCACTGTGCGGTACCTCTTGCGGTACTCGGGTTCCAGGAGGCGCCACATGTTCTGGTCGCAGCCGAATCCATGCGCGAAAAACAGCGTGGCGGGGCCGCTGCCCGCCACATGGACGTTATTGCGATGCTGCAACTGGGCGGTCATGTGTTGTCCTTTGGAGCTCGGTAGTTTTGCAAACCGAGCGAAGTATGCCCGCCCAAATCGGCTGGCAAGCCTCGTCTGGCAAGCATCCTACGTAATCCGTCAGCTCAGCCGTACGAGCTTCCCATCGCGGGCGGTTAGCTTTGTCCGCAGGCGCTAGTGGACCGCTGATCTTTTATTTAAAACCAATATGTTCAGAACGATCCTGGGAGTTGCGGCAAGCCCTCTGGTGGCAATCGCCCTGTTTGGCGCTGGCATCCTCACTGCGATGCTGCACTTGCTTGCCTTGCCTGCGCTGTATCTGTGGGAGCGCTATCTGGAGCACAGGCCCCTCGCGGGCAAACGAGATCGCGACAAAGACCGGATTGACTCCGGAAGTCGAACCGGGAGATGAGTTCGCTCTGCCGAAGTCAGTTCGTCGCGAAGCAGTACATCAGACCAGCGCTGCCGCTCATCTTGAGTTGGTCGACGCTGCAGCCGCGCGTACCGTGCGACGAGTTCCACGAAGCATTGGCTATCGGGTCGGGATTGGTGCCCTTGCGGTCGTGGTGACCCACGATGGCGGAGCCGCCGTCGCTCCTGGTCCAGTTGCCGCAGGTGGTGTCCTTGCCGGGGTCGGCCACGGCCAGTGTGCCGTCAGGGCGCGAGCCGGTGAGGATGTCGTGGCGGTTGACGGGGTCGCCGGCGCCGGAGACAACCTCGCCCTTCTCGGTCAGCGAGGTGTCCTTGCCGACCTTGGCGTTGGCGCTGTGCAGGTCGGCCACGCTGGTGGCGACGACCACACCCTTGGCATTGGTCCAGGGGCCAGTACCGATGCGGTCGCGCGCATTGACAGCCGGCTGCCCGTTCGCGGCAGCGGTGCTCAAATAGGCGCGCCAAGTTTTGTTGCCCGCCCCCGCACTCGTGGCCAGCGACTGGCAGAAGCGGTCGGCTCCGGCCAAGCCTCCGAGGTCGCCGCCCTTGCCGGGGTTGACGCTGGTGATGAAGAAGCTCATGGATTTGCCGCCCGATGACGGACCCATGGCACCGCAACCGATGATCAGCGCGGTGGCTGCAACGGCGGCGCCAGCGGAGAGAAGTAAGCGACTGGGCATCTGGAGACTCCTGGCAGTGTTGGAGCCGGGAGGCTACCGCACCGTCGTGTCAGCGGCAACCCGAGCGCGCCCTCATGCGGCCTGCTTCCACTCCCGCGGCGACAGGCCGCTTTGCGCCTTGAAAGCGCGCGACAACGCGGCTTCGCTCCCATAGCCGACTTCTTGCGCAATGAGCTTGAGCGGACGCCCCTGACGCAATGCCTGCTGCGCAAGACCGACGCGCCAGCGCTGCAGGTACACCCCCGGCGTGCATCCCACGGTGTCGCGGAACTGGATGGCAAACACGCTGCGCGACATGCCCGCTTCGACGGCAAGCGCGTCGAGCGTCCATTCGAGTGCGGGTTTTTCGTGCATGGCCACCACGGCATTGCGCAACCGCGGGTGCGACAGCCCCGCGAGCAGGCCGGAGCGGGTTTGCCCCTTTTCCATCAGGTGCCTGAGCACCTGGATGAGCACCACGTCGAACAGGCGGTTCAGCAGCACCTGCTTGCCGCAGCGCTGCTCGAAGGCTTCTTCGAACAGCAGTTCCAGCACGCCCTCGGTGCCGTCGATTTCTTCCAGCGGCAGGCACACGAATGCGGGCAGCGCGGCCAGGATCGGGTTTGCGGCGCCGCCTTCGAACTGCAGGTGCGCGCAGGCAAAGTCCGCGCCGCGCGCCGCGTCGGTAATGAACCTGTGCGCCATGGGCCGCGGGTACATCAAAAGGCTTGGCCGCTCGATGCGCAGCACCTCCGCGCCGCCGTGACTGACGCCCACCTCCCCGCGGCGCACCAGGTGCAGTTGGCCGGTGGCGCCCTCCCCGTCCAGGTCGTTGATTCCGCACAGCGCGCCGGTATGGAACACCCGCGCGCTGACGGAAAAGTGCGTCAGCAGGGCTTCGAGCCGATCAGGCATGAAATACTCCAAGTCAAGTTATCAGGACTTTTTATCACCAATCGTTTCACCACACACGTAAAGTTCGTTCTGTCGATTCCGACCTGAAACCTCAACCCGAATCAAAGGAAAGAAACATGAACGCCGTTACCCGCATCTTCGCCATGGCCGCTCTCGCCGTCGCCGCCAATGCCGTGTTCGCCGCCGACAAGTCGCCCGTGCGCCAACCGGCCGCCGCGGTTGCAAAAACCGCAAGCTACATCACCACCAAGGACGGCGTGCAGCTCTACTACAAGGACTGGGGTCCGAGGAACGGCCCGGTGGTCACTTTCAGCCACGGCTGGCCGCTGAGCTCGGACAGCTGGGAATCGCAGATGATTTTCCTCGCCTCGAAGGGCTACCGCGTGATTGCGCATGACCGCCGCGGCCATGGCCGCTCGAGCCAGCCCTGGGAAGGCAACGACATGGACCACTACGCCGACGACCTGGCCACCGTGATCAACACGCTCGGCGTGAAGGACGTGACGCTGGTCGGCTTTTCCACCGGCGGCGGCGAGGTGGCGCGCTACGTCGGCCGTCATGGGACCAGCCGCGTCAAGAAGGCGGCGCTGGTGAGCGCGGTTCCCCCGCTCATGCTGAAGACCGAAAAGAACCCGGGCGGGCTCCCCATCGAAGTGTTCGACGGCATTCGCAAGGGCGAGCTGGAGAACCGCTCGCAGCTGTATCTCGACATTGCCTCGGGTCCGTTCTTCGGCTTCAACCGGCCGGGCGCCAAGGTGTCGCAGGGCTCCATCCAGTCGTTCTGGGCGCAGGGCATGCAGGCCGGCCACAAGAATACCTATGACTCGATTGCCGCCTTCTCGGCCACGGACTTCACCGAGGACCTGAAGCGCTTCGACGTGCCCACCCTGGTGGTGCATGGCGACGACGACCAGATCGTGCCGATCGATGCGTCGGGCCGGGCTTCCGCCAAGCTGATCAAGAACGCCAAGCTGATCGTCTATGCAGGCGCACCGCACGGCCTTGCCGACACGCACAAGGACCGGCTCAACAACGACCTGCTGAACTTCATCAAGGAATAAGCAGGCGCGGCGGCAAGCCTTGCCGCCGAACCGACGGCCTCCTGGCGCATGGCGACATGCGCAAGGAGGCCGTGCCGCTTGGGCAACGGCCAAGGGGTGAGGGACGCAGGCGCAAGGGCGCTCAGCGAATGCCCAGCGCGTGGTCCAGCGAAAGGCGCCCGCCGCCGCGGCCCACCAGATACAGCATGAGCGCCGCCCATGAGAGATGCGTCGGCCATGCGTCGGGGTAGACAAAGATCTGAATCACCAGCGTCATGCCCAGCAACGCCAGCGCCGAGACACGCGTGAACAAGCCCAGCACCAGCAGCAAGGGGAACAGATGCTCCGAATAGGCCGCCAGGTGCGCCGCGAGCTCGGGTGGAACGAGCGGCAGCTTGTATTCGGTGCGGAACAGTTCGTAGGCGCTGTCGGTCAGCGTAAGAAAACCTTCGACCTTGGTGCGGCCCGAGTAGAAGAAGATGGCCGCCACAGCCACGCGCGTGGCCAGCGCCAGCACATCGTGCGTCACCACGCGCGTGAGCGTTTCGGCCGCGGCGTTCCAATGGGCGCGCAGGCCGCGATTGCTGCCAGTTGCGATTGGCTCTGACGCCTGGAGATTCGTGCTCATGGTGTTCCTTCGTTGGATGCGGGCGATGAAGATGGGGCGGTGAATGCGCCGGCGCTCAGCAGGCCAGCAAAGATGGCGGCAAGGTCTGCTTGCACATCGGTGGCCATTGCGCGCTCTGCCGCCTGCTGGAGAGTGGCTCCACTTGCGCAGGCATCGAGAAAGACGCAACCGGCCTGCGTGAGCCCTTGCCACGCTACGGCGTCGTACGGCCGTGTCAGCAAGGCACCCTCGCCTTTCCAGGCCAGTTCATCGGTGACTTCGCCCCGCGCGCGGTTGCGCTCCCAGATGCTGAACACCGGCTGGTCGTCGAACCACGCCCAGCGTGCCGCAGGATGAGGTCTGAGAGACAAGGCTGCCATCTGCTCCGGCGATTGGCGGGCTACCCATGCAGCATCGGCGGCGGGCGCGTCCTCTGCGACATGGGCCTCGCGCCAGTGCGTGTCGAGTTGCGCCACGCCTGGCAGGTAGACCAGTTCGGCGGCAGGCTCGAAGCTGTGCAGAAAATCGGCAAAGCCGCTGCCGTAATGCAGAAGGCGTCCGTCTCGCGGCGCTTCGGCATTCACATAGAGCGCGGCGGCGGCGCGAAACCATTCGCTGCCCACCAGCCGCGCGACCGTTGGGAAGTTGGCCGCGAGTGCATCGATGCAGGCCTTCATCACGGTGTTGCGATACACGGCGAAGGCGGGTTGCGCTGCAAGCTCCCGCATCGCGGGGTTCAGCCCTTCGGTTGGCGAGAACAGCGCCTTTGCAAACGCCTGCTGAAACAGGCCATGCGGCGTGGTCATGCGGTGGCCTCCTGCGTTGTGGCGTGCTCGAGTTCGGCGGCGGCCTGGTCGCGCTCGGCCATCAACTCTTCGAAGGCGGGCACGTTGCCATCGCGTTCGATCAGCGTGGGCCGGGCACCGGCGCGTTCGACAAAGCGCCGATACAGCTGCCAGACTTCCGGCGCGATGGGCGCGTCGTGCGAATCGATCAGCAGCGTGTCGCCCAGGTTCGGGTCTGCGTCATGGCCTGCAAGATGGACTTCGCCGACCAGCGCATGCGGGAAACGGTCGATCCAGTCATTGGCTGAAAACCCCAGGTTGCGGGCCGACACGTACACGTTGTTGATGTCGAGCAGCAGCTTGCAGCCCGTGCGCCGCGCCAGCTCGTGAAGAAAGTCGATCTCGTCCCATTCATGCCCATCTACGCGCAGGTAGTGGGACGGATTTTCGATGGCGATGGCGGTGCCCAGCGCGTCCTGGGTGCGCGCCACATTGGCCGCAACGCGGTGGAGCGCGGCGGTGCTGCGCGGAAAAGGCAGCAGATCGGGAAAGTACTGGCCGTTCCATGTGGACCATGCCAAGTGCTCCGACACCAGCGCCGGCTGGATGCGCCGCGCCAGCGCCGCGAGCCGCTGAAGATGCGCGGCATCCGGTTCGGACTCACCCGCCAGCGAAAGCGAGACGCCATGCAGCGAGACCGGATGGCGGGAGCGAATCGCTTCCAGCCACCCGAGCCGCGGGCCGCCCGCCACCATGTAGTTCTCCGGGTGCACCTCGAACCACAGGCCCTCGGTTCGTGCGCCGAGCGCAGGCTCGTAGTGCTCCGGCTTGAGCCCAACGCCGGCCGTGAGGGCTTCTGGCATGGCGGCGCGCGCCGGTCAGGACTTGATGGGAGCCAGCGAACCCATGCCCTTGGGCGTCTTGATCGTGGCGCAGGTGCCGGCCGGCACGTTCTTCCAGGCGTTGCCCTGGTAATCCACCTTCGAAGTGCCCGCGCAGGTGGTGCCGGGGCCGGCGGCGCAGTCGTTCTTGCCTGCCATCGAAACGCCGTAGCACTTCTCCATCGCAGCCATTTTGTCGGCCATGGGTTTGTCTTGCGCAATGGCGGAACCGGCGGCAAGGGCGCCCAGTGCAAGGGCGGTAATGGCGAGAGGACGGTTGATCATGGATGAGCTCCGAAGATGGTTGAACATTTGCAACCGCGCCGGAATGCGCGGTTATTTTTTAGTTCGCCACTTCGGAAGCCGGGGTTACAGCGCTCCTCTCGATCGTCAAAAAAAAATTTTTGCGCGCAGAAACTCAGGCGTCGAACCAATCGCGGGCCGATCGCCCCTGGTCGGGCCCGAGCATCGAGAAGCCACCATCGACCGGGATGTCGGCACCGGTCACAAAGCGCGCGGCGTCCGAGCACAGAAACAGCACCACTTGCGCGACGTCGTCCGGGTCCCCTGCCCGGCCCAACGGATGCAATGGTGCCGCCATGCGGTCGGCATGCGCACGGTCGCCGCCTGCCATGCGGCTCAACGCATCGGACCAGGTCCAGCCGGGCGACACTGAGTTCACGCGCACGCCGCGTGGCGCCAGCGTGGCGGCCTGGTTGCGCGTGAGCTGCAGGATGGCGGCCTTGGCCGCCGGATAAAGCGCACGGTTTGCCGTGCCGAACTTGCCGCCCACGCTGCCCATGTTGACGATGGCGCCGCGCTGCGCGGCCAGCGCATCCGCCGCCTTTTGCACCAGCACCGCGCCGGACACGAGGTTGACGTCCAAAGCGCGCATCCACTCGCCTCGCGTGGCCGCCATGCCGTTGTCGCCGTAGACCACTGCGTTGTTGATGAGAAAGTCGATGCGGCCTTCGCTGGCGAGCACGTCGGCCAGCAACGCATCGAGTGCCGCATCGGATGCGATGTCGCAAGCCACGAAGCGGCAGCGATTACCGAGTTCGGCCTGCAGTGCCTCGCCGCGCACGGCATCGATATCGACAGCCAGCACCTGCGCACCGGCCTGCACAAAGGCACGAACGATGGCGCCGCCGAGCATTGCAGCGGCGCCGGTGACGATGGCAACCTTGCCTTGCAGACTCATGGCGTGCCTTTCGGTTCTTTCATGTCCTTGGGACCTTCATTGTTCTTCATGCGTGCAATCGCTTCATCGACAAGCATCACATCCGCGAGCATGGCCAGGGTTTCCAGGCTGGCCGCATGCAGGTGCGGCTGCGCGGTGCTGCATGCATCGGCCGCCACCGCCACGTCATAACCCAGGTCGCTGGCGTGGCGCGCACCGTGCTCGACCACGTGGTTTGTCGCAATGCCCGCCACGTACAGCCGCGTGGCACCGGTGCTGCGCACCACCTCTTCGAGCCCGCTGGCCCAGAACGGATTGTTGCGCTTGTGGGTGACGATTGCTTCGCCGGGCAGCGGCGCCAGTTCGCCGTAGAACTCCGCACCCCACTGCCCGTCGAGCACGGCACCGGTTTCGGCGACACGGCGGAACAGCATGCTGTTGCGCAGGCAGTCCGCATACCCTGGCGCGAAGGCGATGCGCACGAAGATGACCGGCACGCCGCTCGCACGTGCGCCGGCAATCAGCCGCGCGGCAGAAGCGATCAGGCGTGGCCGCGCGGGGTCGTCGGCGGCCACGCCCACCCGCACCTTGCCGTCCACGTGCAGCACGTCGTTCTGGTAGTGCATGGCGAGCAATGCGGCCTTGGTCACATGAACACCTGCAAGGCTTCGTGCGGCGCGTCGCAATTGACGAGCTCTACGCGTTTCATTTCGATGCGCCACTCGGCGCCTTCGCGGCGCAGCGTGTGCAGCACGCTGCCGCCGAACGCGCGCTGTTCGGTCTTGCGCCACTCGACCAGCTGGAAAGTCGAACGCACGACGCAGCCGGCTTCAGTGCGCGACTCGAGCGAGATGTTGCCCAGCACGTGCACGGTGCGAGTCGGCGGCTGCTGCGAATAGGCGCGGGCCTGCTCGAGCCGCCGCGCACGCATCGAGCGCAGCAAGGCGTCTTCGCAGAACAGCGAGGCATGGTTGAGGTAATCGGTCTGGCCGTGGACCAGCGGCACCCAGTACAGCCCATCGGGCGTGAACAGCCGCAGCCATTCGTCCCAGCGGTGCTCGTCGAGCAGGCGTGCTTCGTTAAACAGGAACTGCGTGATGTCCTGCTGCTCTTGCCAGTCGTTGAAGTTCATTCGGCGGCTCCCGTCTGCACGCCCATGTACGAAGCCCAGGCGGCGAACATGTTGCGCGGCGGCATTTCACTGTTGCCGTTGGAAGACCGGCCGCCCGGCAAGGGCTGGTCGCGGCCCATTCCGCGGTGCATGCTGACCCAGTCGCCGCCATCGGAAGCCAGGCCTTCCTGCACGCGGTTGTAGGCCTCCAAATCGTCAGGCATCACGTTCGACGACGGCGAATTGACGATGTTGGTGTACTTGAGCGTGCGCTGGAATGTGGCCTCCGGCGCGCCCTTCAGGCGAAAGCTGAATATTTCGACCAGCGTGCGGTCGACCGAGAGCGGCCGTATCACCCGGATCTGCTGGAACGAGGTGTGCGGTGAGCAGCTTGGGTACACGATAGTGTTGTGCCGGTTCACGCGCAGGATCTGGTCGGCACGCGCCTCGCCCTGCTTTGCCTGAAGCGCCGCCACGTAGGCCAGGCTCACAGGATCGGTGGGCGGCACGAAGATGCCTTCCATGAAGCCGTGGCCATGGTCGTAGCCCTTGAGTTCGAGCTTTTCCCAGAACTCCAGCGGCTCGCCGTTGCCATCAACGATCACCACCTCGAAGGGCTTGGGCGTGCCGGCCGGCATCGATTCGAATTCTTCCTTGGCCGCGCGCCAGGACGATTCATGCGTGGCCACCGCATGAATGGTGTCGTGCAGGTTCTCGAAGAAGATCTTCCAGTTGTTGCGCTGGATCACGCGCTGCACGCCGCCGGCCACCTCCACTTCGCCGTCTGGCGCGCGGTCGCAGAAGTTGTCGAGCGAGGTGGCCACGCCGCCCAGAAACTCGACGAGCTCAGGGCCCTCTTCGGCCAGGCTCGCGAACACAAAGCCGCGGTGGCTGGCCACGCGCGCCACCTTGCGCACCGAGTGCTGCTGCGCCTTCAGGTCGAGCGCGGTGTCCTCATAGCCGCTGCGCAGCGGCACCGAGAGCAGGCTGCCGTCGCACTTGAAGGTCCAGCCGTGATAAAGGCAGCGCAAGAACTTGCCGGCGCTGCCGCTGCCGTCAGGCACGATCTTCGCGCCCTTGTGCGGGCAGCGGTTGTAGAGCACGCTCACCGCACCGTCGGTGTGGCGCACCATCACCACGGGCTCGCGGCCGAGCCGTGTGGTGAAGTAGTCGCCGATGTTCGGCACCTGGCTCTCATGGCCGACGTAGAGCCAGGCCTGGCCGAAGACGCGGTCCATCTCGAGTTCGAAGATGGCGGGGTCCGTGTAAACGCGCTTGTGCACGCGGTCAGGCTGCACGAGCGCCTGCAGGTCGATGGTCATGGGAATGGGTCTCCTGAAATGTGGTGGTCAGATGTCGAGCACCAGGTGCGGCGTCTTCGCGCGGGACACGCAGGTGCAGATGGCCCGGCCCTCGGCTTTTTCTCGGGCGCTCAGGTTGTGGTCGCGGTGGTCGGGAACGCCCTCTTCCACTGCCACGGCGCACACGCCGCAGTCGCCTTGGCGGCAGTCGTACAGCGGGTCCAGCCCGGCAGCGATCAGCACGTCGAGCAGGCTCTGGTGGGCGGACACGGTCAGCGTTTTGCCGGAGCGCAGCGTGCGCACTTCGAAAGGTTTGTCGCCCTCTTGCTCCAGCGCACCGGCAAACAGTTCGCAGTGCACGTGGTCGCCGGGCCAGCCGAGAGCGCGTGCCACGTCGACCGCGGCCTGCACCATGCCCTTGGGTCCGCACACATGAAGGTGGCGCCCGGGTTTCGGGGCACAAAGCGCAGCGCGCAGGTCGAGGCCGCGGGCCGAGTCGCCGCCGTCGTGAACGACGGTGGCGCCCAGTGCGCGCGCCTCTTCCAGATAAGCGGTGTGCCCCGCGCTTCGCGTGGCATAGAAGAAATCGAATGCCCGCCCCTCGGCGGCCAGCGCGCGCGCCATGCACAGCAGCGGCGTGATGCCGATGCCGCCCGCGATCAGGAGCGGCGGCAAGCTCCCGGCATGCAGCGCGAAGTCGTTGCGCGGCGGCTGGGCGGCCAACACGGCGCCGGGCTTCAGCCCGTGCATCCAGGCAGAGCCACCCGAGCCCTTCGGTTCATGCAACACCGCAATTTCGTAGCTGCGGCCGTCCGCATGCGGTGCCACCAATGAGTAGGCGCGCTGGCCGATGCGCCCGTTGGGCTGGACGACCTGCACGCCCAGATGGGCGCCGGGCGTGTACGACGGCAAGGCCGCGCCATGTGCACTCCGCAGCACGAAGGCCTTGATGGAGGGCGTGAGCGGCCTCACCGCTTCCACCACCAGTTCGAGCATCTCCGAGTCGCCCGCCATCATCCGAGTGGCAGGGCCGGATCGGCGATGGTCAAGCTGGCCGACTTTTGCCAGCGCGGCATCAGCGTGTTCGAAGGCAGCTGCTCGTCCACCAGCTTGCGCGCCGTCTCGACACCCGCCACCGGCAGGCCCTTTGCATCGAGCAGGCCAATTTGCACCAGCACGCTGGCCTGGTCCCAATAGATGTGCTCGTGATAGAGCTTGTCGCCACGAAACTTGACGATGGCGACGAGCGGAATTTCCACCGGCTTGCCGGTGGGCGCGATGCCCGGCAGCATCCAGTCGATTTCCACCGTGTGGGTGAAGCAGAAAAGCATCTCGTCGACGATCTGCGTGGCGCCCACGGTGCGCGAAATGGGGGTAAGCCGCGTATCCGGCGGCGTGGTCGGAATGAAGTGGTGCTTGTAGAAGCGCGAGAGCTCCCTGGCCCCTACCCCGCCGGTCATGGTGGGTATGTGATTTACATAGGGTTCGCTCACCATCGTGCCCATGGTGGCGACCACATCGCGTGTTGCGAACTCGTATTCGCAGTGCTTGTCCCAGAGCGCAGACAGGTCGTAGACGGGGCCGATGGCGTCCTTGAACAGCGCCATCGAGCGCTGGTGGGCCATGAGCGTGGAGGGCTTGTCGAAATGCTCGCCGCCGGTGCGTGCGAATGCGTGGTCGACGCCGGGGTACACATACATTTGCGCACGGGGCTTGCCTGCAAACGCCTCGAGCACCTGGTTGCGCGCTTCAGCCGGGCAGAACTTGTCGAGCTCGGCAAAGTGCAGCGCAATGGGGCATTCGATTTTTGGCAGCACGTCCAGGTCTGCCTCGATGCCTACGCCGTAGTAGCCCACCGCCGCATCGACGCCTGAATGTGCGGCCGCAAGATAGGCGAGCTTTCCGCCCAGGCAAAAGCCCAGCGCGCCTACCTTGCCGGTGCATGCCGGGTGCGCGCGCAGCGCCTTCACGCTGGCCGTGATGTCCGAAACGCCGGCGGCCACATCGAATTTCTGGAAGAAGCCGAAAGCGCGCTGCCAGTCTTCGGGCGAATAGCCGAGCTCGACATTCGGCTCCATGCGCCAGAACAGGTCGGGCGCGAGCACCACGTAGCCCTCTTCGGCGTAAAGGTCGGCCACCTCGCGCAGGTAGTCGTTGATGCCGAATATCTCCTGGCACAGCACGATGCCGGGGCCTCGCCCCGAGGGCGGCAAGGCCAGGTAGCCGCGGAAGGTCTGGCCGTCGGCGGCTGCGATGTCGATGTATTGGCTCATGGGGCGAGTCTCCGAAGTGGTGGGGTTCGGCGGACGATTCTGTGGAGCGGCCCGCGCGCTGTCTGTCCACTTCTTGCAGGCGCATGCCGCGCGAAAAGTGGATAGCCCGCCGTTCGCGTGCCGTGGAGACTCGGCCCCCGCGCATACATACCTTTGTTGCAACCCACGCCATCCGAATCACCCCCTTGAGGAGATCCTTCATGTCGCAGGCAAGAATCCCAACCGCCGTCGCTTTGCTGGCGCTCGCCGTCACGGCCGCATTCGCACCGCAGGCCCTGGCCCAGGCGCAAACCGTCAAGGTCGGCCTGGCAATGGACCTCTCCGGGCCGTTTGCCGTAGGCGGCGCCGAGGCGAAGGCCGGCTTTGCGGTGGCGATGAAGCAGCTGGGCGGCAAGCTCGGCGGGGTGCCTGTGGAGTTTGTCGAGGCGGACACGGGCGGCAGCCCCGACCTGGCCCGGCAGGTGGTCGAGCGCATGCTGCTGCGCGACAAGATCGACCTGTTCACCGGCCCCATCGGCTCGACGGTCGCGCTGGCCGTGGGGGCGCCGCTCTTCGCGGCCAAGGTGCCCTATCTCTCGAGCAACACCGGCCCAAGCGACTACTCGGGGGCCAGGTGCAACCCGTATTTCTTCGGCGCGTCTTACCAGAACGATGCGTACCACGAAGCAGCGGGCAAGTTCGCTTCGGACAAGGGCTTCAAGAAGGTCGCGCTCATCGCGCCGAGCTACCCTGGCGGCAAGGATGCAATCACCGGCTTCAAGCGCAACTTCAAGGGCGCGGTGAGCGACGAGCTCTACACCAAGCTCGGCCAGCTCGACTACTCCGCCGAGATCGCACAGATTCGCGCGGCCAAACCCGACGCTCTCTATTTCTTTCTGCCGGGCGCCATGGGCGTGAGCTTCATCAAGCAGTTTGTGGGCGCCGGCCTGTCGAAAGACGTGGCGCTGATCTCGACCGCGTTCTCGGCCGACGAAGACATGATTCCCTCCGTGGGCGAGCCGATGCTCGGGCTCTTCAACACCGCGCATTGGTCATACGACCTGGACAACCCGGCAAACAAGCGCTTCGTGGCGGATTTCCGGGAGCAGAACAACGGGCGCAACCCGTCTTTCTATGCGGGCCAGGCCTACGACGTGCTCATGGCTATGGACGCAGCGGTGCGAGACGTGGGCGGCAAGGTGGCGGACCGGCCGGCACTGCTGAAGGCGATCAAGGCCGCCAGGTACAAGTCGGTGCGCGGCGACTTCAGCTATGGCGCCAACAACTTTCCCATTCAGAACTACTACCTGCGCGTGATCGGCAAGGACGCGAACGGGCGCATTGCCAACAAGGTGATCGGCACGGTGCTGCAGAACTACCAGGACAGCTCCTCCGCCAAATGCGCGATGAAGCCGGCCTGACGACGCCGGCTGTCTAGTGCCGCGCCGGCTCTCGCGAAGTTTCGCGCGGAAGCCGGCCGAAGCGCTCGCGGTAGCAGGCGGCGAAACGGCTCAGGTGCGAGAAGCCGCAGCTGAAGGCGACCTCGGTCACGCTGGCGCCGTCGTGCCGCGCCAACTGGGCGTGCGCGGCATCGAGCCGCATGTTGCGCAGCACTTCCATCGGTGAAAGATCGCGGTAGCGCCGAAACAGCAGGCCGAGGGCGCGGCGCGACACGCCTGCGGCCTCTGCCACCTCTTCCAGCGAAAGGGGCGCATCGAGCCGGCTGCGCATGAATTCTTCGGCAAGCCGCAGCTGCCGCTTGCTGGCTGCCTCCGACCCGAGCCGCAGCGCGTCGTGCTGCCGCCGCACCGAATTGGGCCGGTGGCACAGCAGGTAGAGCATGAGGTTGTCTTCGTAGTGGGCCAGCCAGCGGGGGTCATACGGCTCGTGGCCGTCCGCGGGGAGCAGCGATGCGAGGCCGGCCACCATGCGGCACCACTGGGTGCCCGCGGCATCGTCGAGCCGGAGCGGCAGCTCGAAGTCGATTTCACCGATTTCTGCCGCGGCCCCTGCACCGCCCGCAGGCCTTGCGGCAAACGTTCGGCGTGCCACGTCCTGCAGACGGGCAAGGTCAATCTTGAGCATCAACTGCTCGCAGTCCGCGTGCCAGCGCAGCCGCACGGGTTTGTGCGCGGACACCACTGCGCCCTGGCCGGGATGGATCTGCACGGTCTGGCCGCCGGTATGTACTTCGGCATGGCCGCGCAGCGGCATCTGGACCAGCACGAAATTGCCCAGCGTGTCGGGCTCGATGTCGACATCGCAGCCGTACCGCAGGATGCACAGCGACAGTGCACTGAGTTCTGCCCGGCAAAAGACCGCATCGACATTGCCGCGGCCCCAGGTGCTCCGGTGCGCCTTCAGCTCATGGGTCACCAGCGCGTGGGTTTCGTCCGCCTCGCGCGATCGGAAGATCTCGCGCCCATACAGGGTGGAAAGCTGCTGGCTCGACCATGCGTCCACGAACACTCCTCGGGGGCCAAAAGTAGTGAGAGCGATCTCTGCCGCCGGGGCAGGAGCGCAATCTACCGCCCGAGGCCGGGTCCTGCCATGGGGATTGCCCCGGGCGGCATGCGCGGGCGTGCAAGAAGCTTGCCCGGCAGTCCGCCGCTTTCGGTCGTGGCCTGGTTCCGGCTGCCTAGGTCTGCTTGCCGCCGGTCTCTTCCGCTTTTTCCTTGTCCTTGTCCTGCTGCGCCTTCGGCAGCTTGACCTTGGTTACGGTCACCGAAACCGGGTCGCTGGCGGGAAAGGACTCTTCGACGCCGCTGTCCAGGGCCTCTTCGCTGGGCGCCTGCTCGACCGGCTTGGCCGGCTCGACCGCGGGTTTGCCGTGGTTCTTGGATGTGGGAAAGGGGAAAGCTTTTTCCGAAGTCGTCATGGGGGCTCCTCGGCCGCGCAAGCCGCTAGGGCTTGCTCGGCTCCTTGTTGGTTTCAGAGCGGAGGTCTTCCCGCAGCCCGTAGGCCGCGGAACCGTCGTGGCGCGATGCCTCCACGTTCTTGCGCTTGCTCGCCATGCGCTCGGCGGGGGCCGGTGCCGAGTCCTGTTCTCCGGTGGCCGAAGAACTGCTGGTGAACTTTTCTCCCGCGCCGATGTTGTCTACCCCGCCGCTGGTGGTGGGCCGGGATCCGTCGCCCGAGCCCAGATTTCCGGGTTCTCTGTTCATTTCGTTCGACTCCTGCTCGCTCGAGGAGCAAAGTGGCAATGAATCGATTCTGGGAACTGCGGCGAGCCCGGACGTAGGACGACGCCAGCGTCCATCAGTCGGAAGCATCCTCGCCTCGGCACCCTTTTCAAAGTGTTGAATGTGTCGGTGCTTCGGATGTGCCGGTACACAACACCTGCCTTGCAGACGCGAAATAGTCCGGGCCATAGGCGCACTATTTAACGCTCGAATGTGATAAATTCACATTTACATACAATCTGACACATCATTACCTTGGCCAGCTGAATGAAAAAGCTCTCGTTTTCGCGTCGGCGCAATGGCTTCACATTGATCGAGGTAATGATCACGGTGGTGATCATCGCGATCCTCGCCTCCATCGCGATCCCGAGCTACCAGCGATACGTGATCCGGGCCAAGCGGTCCGCAGCCCAGGCGCAGATGATGGAAATCGCCAACCGGCAGCAGCAGTTCCTGCTGGCGAACCGCAGCTATGCGGACAAGACGGCGCTGACGGCCAGCGGCTACTCGCTGCCTGCGGATGTTGCCGCGAATTACGACTACACGATCACCCTGTCTGCGGAAGGCACTCCTCCCGGCTTTGTCCTGACTTTCGATTCGACAGGCGCCCAGGCGTCCGACGGCGACCTCACCCTCGATAACCAAGGCGCGAAAACGCCGGCCGACAAATGGTGAAGCCGCGTCCGACCGCCGAACGCGCCACCGCACAACGCGGCGCGACGCTGATCGAAGTGCTGGTCACCCTGCTGATCCTCGCCTTCGGCCTGTTCGGGCTCGTGGGCCTGCAGGCACGCCTCCAGTCGTCCGAGATGGAGTCCTACCAGCGCTCGCAGGCGCTGATACTGCTCAACGACATGGCCAGCCGCATTGCAATCAATCGCCGCATGGCCTCCAGCTACGTCACTGCTTCGCCGCTGGGCGCCGGCATCGCCTGCCCCACCGGCACGGGCTCGCGCCAGCAGATCGACGCCATGGAGTGGTGCAACGCGCTGCAGGGCGCGGCCGAAACCTCGGGCAACACAAAGCTGGGCGCGATGATCGGTGGGCGCGGCTGCGTGGAGGACTTGGGCAACAACGAATACTTGATCACCGTCGCCTGGCAGGGCTTGGTGCCCATTGCCGCACCGCCCGAAGGCGTGGCCTGCGGCAAGGACGCCTACGACGTGGCCCCCACCGCATCAACACCAAGCCCGCAGTGCACCGCCGACAGGTGCCGCCGGACCGTGACGACGCTGGTGCGCATCGGGACGCTTTCATGATGCGCGCGCGCCCAGCAGGCAAAACCCGCCAACTTGCGCGTGCCCTGCAGCGTCAGCGCGGCCTGACGTTGATCGAACTGATGGTGTCGGTCACGATCATGCTGATCGTGCTGGCGGCGCTGATCGCGCTGTTCCTCAATGTGAACAACACCCAGCGCGAAATGGTCAAGGTCAACCGCCAGATCGAGGGCGGCCGCCTCAGCGTTTTTGTGCTCGAGAACGAGATCACGCACGCGGGCTTCTGGGAAAACTACATGCCCGAATTCGACGACCTCACGGTTTCGGGCGTGCCAGCGAAGGTGCCGACCGGCAATGCGCCCGATCCGTGCCTGCCCTATTCGGCGGCTAATTGGACTGAAGACTACAAGCGCAGCCTGCTCGACATGCCCGTGCAGGCGTACGACGCCGTGCCGGCCAGCTGCGCCGGCCTGTTGACGAACAAGAAAGCCGACACCGACGTGCTGGTGGTGCGCCACGCCGAAACCTGCATAGCCGGCATGCCGAATTGCGAAGCCGACACGCTCGGCAAGCTGTACTTCCAGTCGTCTTTCTGCGGCACGCAGAAGCCGTCGGATTTCGACCTCAACACGGCGGGCTTTGCCACCATGATGAGCAAGAACTGCACGACCCCGTCGCCCAAGCGCAAGTTCATCTCCGACATCTACTACGTGCGCGACTACGCCGAAACAGTCGGCGACGGCATCCCGACCTTGGCGCGTTCGCGCTTCGATCTCTCGGCGACGGGGCTGGCGCAGCAGCCGCCCGTGCCTCTCATCGAAGGCGTCGAGGGCTTTCGCGTGGAACTGGGCCTGGACACGCTAAGCAAGACCGGCGCGGCGGTGAATTACACCCAGGCCATTTCCTGGGCCGATGCGGCCGTCAGGTCCTCCCCCACCAACCGCGGCGACGGTAGCCCCGACGGCAACTTTGTTCATTGCAGCACCGCTTCGCCCTGCACCGCCGACCAGTTGATCAACGTGGCGGCCGTCAAGCTCTACGTGGTGGCCCGCAGCATCGAGGTGTCTCCGGGCCACAGCGACACGCGCACCTACAACCTTGGCAGCGCAACGCTCGGGCCCTTCAACGACCGCTACAAGCGGCATGCCTTCACCACCGCGATCCGCATGACCAACGTGACCGGCCGCAGGGAGACGCCGTGAAGATGCCATCCTCATTCCCCATGCACAGGCAAGGCGGCGCGGCGCTGATCGTCGGGCTGATCATGCTGGTGCTGATCACCCTTGCCGTCACGGCCGGGTTCACGCTCAGCAACACCAACCTCAAGTCGGTCGGCAACATGCAGAACCGCAACGAGGCGGTGGCTGCGGCCAATCGCGCCATCGAGATAGTGGCTTCTTCCCTGCTGCTGCCAGGCGTGGACGGCTCGCCCTCGCTGGCCATGCCCCTGGGCACTCAGAGCCGGGTGGACATCAACAACGACGGCACCGACGACTACATCGTGGAGATCGCCCCCCCCACCTGCGTGCGCGCGACCAAGTCGACCGACACCGGCGGGGGCACTGCGGGGCCAGGCGGTATCGGCGGAAATTCATCCACCACCGGCTCGGGGCTCAATGCCCTGCCCGACCAATACAACACGGTGTGGGACATCAGCACCAGCGTGACCCATGCCGCCAGCGGCACGGTCACCGCGGTACGCCAGGGCGTGCGGGCGCTCCTGACCAAAGAGCAATTCGAAGCGCTGTGCTCGTAGCCAGACCTCTCCTGCGAATGATCACGACGATGAACGGATCGACATCATGAAAAAGAACTTCTTCCGGCCGCTGTGGGCCGCCGCGCTGCTGATGTTCGGCCTTTCCGCGGCGCAGGCGGAGGACATCGATCTTTTCGTCGGCTACAACCAGACCGTGACGGACGCGCCCAACGTGCTGTTCGTGCTGGACAACACGGCCAACTGGAACCAGCCCTTCACCGCCGAGATCAATGCGCTGGCCAGCGCCTTCGAAAGCCTGCCGGTCGGCAAGTTCAAGGTCGGCGTGATGATGTTCAGCGAAACGGGCGGCGGCAATTCGAATATCGACGGAGCCTACCTGCGTGCCGGCGTGCGCATGATGGACGAAGACAACAGGCGCACGTACGGCGCGCTGATCCGCAGCTTCGACAAGCTCGACGACAAGTCCAATGGCGGCAAGGCCGGCAAGATGATGGCCGAGGTCTACCGCTATCTATCAAGCGGCGCGCCCATGGGCGGCAACAACAAGGCCAAGGCTGATTACACCGGCAATGTCTTCGGTACCGCGGCGTCCAAGGCGATCTATGCGCT
Source organism: Variovorax sp. CCNWLW186 (assembly GCF_037203865.1). Classification (NCBI taxonomy): domain Bacteria; kingdom Pseudomonadati; phylum Pseudomonadota; class Betaproteobacteria; order Burkholderiales; family Comamonadaceae; genus Variovorax; species Variovorax sp. CCNWLW186. Next base: position 23,980 of record NZ_JBBCBO010000011.1, read on the forward strand.
TCCGGACAATCCGCTGGCGGCCATCAACAGCAGCACCTATCGCGGGCCGAACACCACCAACTGCATCGGCACCTACGTCATCTACATCAGCAACGGCGCCGCGCAAGACAACAACAGCGACACCACCACCTCGACCAACGCCCTGCGCGCGGCCGGAGGCACCACCACCATGATCCCGCTGAGCCCAAGCGGCTCGCAGGACAACGTGGCAGACGAATGGGCCAAGTTCCTGCAAACCAGCATGGGCGTGAAGGTCTACACCGTCGAGGCCGCCAAGGCCACCGGCGGCCAGGGGCCGGGCTGGAGCGCGCTGCTCAAGAGCATGGCCGGCCAGAGCAAAGGCGAGTACTACGACCTCAGCGCCAAGGTCGACCTGGGCGTAGCGCTCAAAGAGGCGCTGGACGACATCTTCAGCAAGATCCAGTCGGTCAACAGCGTCTTCTCGTCAGTGAGCCTGCCCGTGAGCGTGAACACGCAGGGCACCTACCTGAACCAGGTGTTCGTGGGTATGTTCCGGCCCGACGATTCCGCCTATCCGCGCTGGAACGGCAATCTCAAGCAGTACAAGCTCGGCCTGGACACCAACAACCAGTTGATCCTGCAGGACGCGGCCGACACCAACGCCATCAACAACCAGACCGGCTTCATCGCGCCCTGCGCGCGAAGTTTCTGGACACCGGCGCCAAGCACCACCGATGCCTACTGGAGCTTTCGCCCCGCCGGCGACTGCCTTGGCAAGGAGGCCGCCGAAAGCCCCGACGGCAACGTGGTGGAAAAAGGCGCGCAAGGCTACATGCTGCGGCAGTTGCTCACGGCCGATCGCAACGTGAAAACCTGCGCTGCGGACGACTGCTCGATCCTGACGAGCTTTGCCACCGGCAATACCGCAGGCATCACCAAAGAGGCGCTCGGCGTGCCAACCGACGCCGAGCGCACTGCGCTGATCGAATGGCTTCGCGGCCTGGACAACAAGGGTGACGAGCGCCGTGCCGCCGACGGCACGCCGCTCACCTCCACCACGGCCATGCGCCCTTCGGTGCACGGCGACGTGGTGCACTCGCGTCCGGTGGCCATCAACTACGGCAGCGACAGCGAGCCACAGGTGGTGGTGTTCTACGGCGCGAATGACGGCATGCTGCGCGCGGTCAACGGCAACCAGAGCGCCGCCATCGGCTCCGCTGCGCCCGGCAGCGAGATGTGGTCCTTTGTGCCGCCGGAGTTCTACGGCAGCATCAAGCGGCTGTACGACAACACCACGCGCATCAACTTTCCCGGATTGCCGGTCAGCGTGGGCGCGACCGCCCCCAAGCCCTACGGCATGGACGGTGCCATGGCGGCCTACCGCCAGGGCAACGAAGCCTGGCTCTACGCGAGCATGCGCCGCGGCGGGCGCCTGGTCTATGCCTTCGATGTGTCGAACCCCGCCTCGCCCATTCTCAAGTGGCGCAGGGGTTGCCCGAACCAGGACAATGACGTCGGCTGCGACACGGGTGCAAACGACATGACAGGCATCGGCCAGACCTGGTCGGCGCCGAAGATCGTCAAGTCGGCCGGCTACGGTTCGGGCAGCACGCCCATGGTGATGTTCGGTGGCGGCTACGACAAGTGCGAAGACGTCGACACCACCGCTGCGGCCCAAGCCTGCGGGGCGGCGGCCAAGGGCAACAGGATCTACGTGCTCGATGCCAGCACCGGCAATGTGCTGAAGACCTTCATCACCGACCGCGGGGTCACCGGCGAAGTCACGGTCGTGAACGACAGCGCGGGGCTGGCCAAGATCGCCTATGCGGCCGACCTGGGCGGCAACGTCTACCGCATTGCCATCGGCGCTGCCGCACCGGGCAGCTGGACGATGACCAAGATCGCTTCGCTCGGCTGCGATGTTGCGAGCACCACCTGCACGCCCAACCGCAAGTTCATGTTCGGCCCCGACGTGGTCGAAGACAACGGCATGAACGTGCTGCTGCTGGGATCGGGCGACCGCGAAAAGCCGCTGCGCTCCTACACCGCTGCGCTCAGCGTCTCCAACCGCTTCTACATGATGGTGGACAAGCCCGCCGACGCGACCTGGCTCACCAGCGAATCGGGCAACTGCGACGGCAACTCGCTGCTGTGCCACGGCTCGCTGCTGGCCATTACGGGCACCGATGAGCCTTCGCCCACCGCCCTGGCGGCCAAGAAGGGCTGGTACCTGGTGCTTGCGCCGGGCGAACAGGTGGTGACCTCGTCGGTGACCGCCTATGGCAACACCACTTTCAACACCCACACGCCCACCGACCCGTCGGTGCGCCAGTCGTGCCGCGCCGACCTGGGCACGGCCAACGTCTACAACCTGGCCTACCTGAACGCCGGCGCGCAGGGCGCACGGTTCCAGAACGTGGTCGGCGGCGGCCTTGCGCCCTCGCCCGTGGTGGGACGGGTCATGGTGAACGGCAGCTTCCGCGACGTGGTGATCGGCGCCAACCCCGATTCGTTCCTGAGCCCCAAGGGTGCCGCGGTCAAGACCGCCTTCACGCAGCCCAAGGGCCGCGTCTACTGGTTCATCCAGAAGTAAAAGGGTGCGCAAGGTGCAGACAACCGCCGGCATGCGAACACGTGGCTTCACGCTGGTGGAGCTGATGGTCACCATCGTGGTGCTGGTGGTGCTGGTGTCGGTGGCCGTCCCCTCGTTCGACAACATCCGGCTTTCGAGCCGGCTGACTTCCTACGCGACCGATCTGGTGGCCGGCAGCCAGCTGGCGCGCAGCGAAGCGATCAAGCGCAACGCGGCCGTGACGCTGTGCGCCTCGGCCAACGGCACGGCCTGCGCCACCAACGGCCAATGGGAGGCCGGCTGGATCGTCATCAGCAACGGCGGGCAGGTGATCCAGAAGCAGCCGGCCGCGGCCAGCGGCTACCAGATGCGCGACAGCGGCGGACTCAGCGCCCTCAGCTTCGACGCCACCGGCGTCGGCGGCACCGCGGCCGACATCACGATCTGCCGCGCCAGCCCCGTGGGCAACCAGGAGCGGGTGGTGAAAATCAGCGCCACCGGGCGTTCATCGATCACCCGAACCAGTGTGGGTACCTGTGGTGCATGAATGAGGTCTTTTTTGTGCGATCCTCGGCGATGCGGACAATAGTGCACTAACGCGGGCCTCGGGGCCCGTCAGTTCACGCCCTTGCACCGCGATTGAATCAGTAAAAACGTCTCATTTCATGGAACACCAGCTGGACTGGGCACTTGCCGCGTGCGGCCGCATTCTGCGGCCGGTGGTGCGGCTCGCCCTGGCCATGGGGGTGAAGCACCCGCACCTGGAAGTCTTGCTGCGCGACCTGCTGCTGGAGGAAGCCACGCGCTCCTGGCGCAAGCAGGGTGTGGCAAAGCCCAATATCAGCCAGCTGTCGGTCACGACCGGGCTGAATCGCAAGGCCGTGACTTCCAAGGTTCGCGCTCCGGTGGATGCCCTGCCCCACACGGAAATCTCGGCCGCGGCCAAGACATTCACACTGTGGCTGCAGATGGTGTCGGAAAACCAGGCCTACCAGCGGCTCCCGATCACCGCCGACGCCGAGGACATTCCCTCCTTCGAAACCGTGGCACGGCTCGGCAGCCGCGGCAATGTGCACCACCGCGCCATCCTGGACGAGCTGGTGCGCCTGAACATGGCGGCCGAGCAGGACGGCTGCGCCGAACTCAAGGTCGACGGATTCGTGCCGGTGGACAACCTGCAAGCCATGCTGGCGTTTCTGGGCGATAACGGCCGCGACCATCTGTTGGCCGCGGTGTCCAACACCCTTGGCGAGCAGCCTCGAATGCTCGAGCGCGCGGTGTACGCGCGCGGCCTGGGGATGGAAGATTGCGAGAGCATCCATCAGCTGGTGCGCGAACGCTGGTCCGCCCTGCACCACGAACTGGCGGGCGAGATGACGCGCGCCGTCGACCGCGCCCCCAACGGCGCCAAAGGGCGCATCCGGGTCGGCATCTACACTTATTATGAAGACGACGCCGCGCCGCTTGCGCCGGTCGTCGCCCCCAAGCGGGAAGAAAAAACGCCATGAAGAACCACTACCGTTGGATGCGCGGCATCCTCCTTGCCGGAGCAATGGCCCTGCTGCTCTCGTGCGGCGGAGGGGGTGGCGGCGGCGGAACTTCCGTCGGCGGCGTGGGCCTTGGCGGCAGCGCGGCCGTGGGTGGCGGGAGCGGCGACGGCTCCCCTGCTACGGGCACCGGCGGTAGCGGCGGCGCCGGCACCGCAGGTGGATCCGACGGTACGGGCACGGGCGGTGCAGGCACCGGGGGCACGGGCACGGGCACCGGTGGCGATGGCGATGGCGATGGCACGAGCACGGCGGGCAACGGCACCGACGACGGTTCGGGCGTGGGTTCGGGCGGCACCGGCGTGAGCACCGCCGACGCGACGGGCGTAGGCTCCGTGGGCGGCATTGGCAGCATCATCCTGAACGGCGTGCGCTACAACACGGACGCCGCCACCTTCAGCCTTGAAGACACGAGTGAGCTGCAGATCGGCATGAGCGTGCGCATTGCCGGCAAGATCGACAACCAGTTCACCGCGGCCACGGCGCAGCAGGTGTTTTCGGCGGCCGAATTGCGCGGCGCGGTTTCTTCCATCGACCTTGCAGGCGGCAGCTTTGTGGTGATGGGCACCACGGTCACCACCGACAACGCCACCGTATGGAGCGGCGGAAACAGCCTGTCGGACCTGGTCGCCGCAAGCCAGGTACAGGTATGGGGCCTGCCCTCTACGCCGGGCACCTTGCGTGCCACCCGCGTCGAGCTGAAGCCGGCCTCGGCCGAGCCACTGGTCACCGGATTCGTGCAGAACCTCGACCGCCTCGGCAAGAGTTTCATGCTCGGACAGATCACGGTGAGGTACAACGGCGCCCTGTTCTCCGGCGGCATCGATGAATCCACCCTTGCCGAGGGCGCCATCGTCCGCGTGCGCGGCACCGTGGCTCCGTTTGCGGGCATCTTCAACGCCACCAAGGTGCAGGGCTGGTATGCCATACCCACCCAGAACACCGCGGCGGTGCAGCTCGCAGGCATCGTCGCCAACTACAACGGGCTCGGCGACTTCAAGGTTCTCGGCACTGCGGTCAATGCATCCAACGCCCTCATCACCGGCGGCCTGGCGTCGTCGATCGGCAACGGCGTCAAGGTCGAGCTCGACGGCTTCATGACCAACGGCGTGCTGGTGGTGAAGAAACTTCGCATCCGCAACGTCCCGGGCGTCGGCGGGCCGGTCGATTTCACGCTGATCGGTGCCATCGGCGGCTACCAGTCGCCCTCCAACTTCCGGGTGCAGGGCCGCCAGGTGGACGCCGGCCGCCCCGGAACCGCGTTCGAAGGCGGAACCATCGTCCAGCTGGCCAACGGCCGCCGCGTGACCGTGGTCGGCGATACGGTCGAAAACGGCGTGCTCATCGCGAAGCGCGTCACCTTCACGCCATAGACGCGCAGCCGCGCCGTCCAGCCGGCCGGCGCGTGCCCCAAAAAACGCCCGAGAAAACCCAGGGGTTGCATTTGCACCTCCGGCTCGATCGCGGCATCCTGTGAGCTGAGCGCGACGAAAAAGAAGAAGAACGGCCCTGTTCGAACAACCTCTTTTTCGAAAGGTTTGGAATGAACCCCGATCTTGAACTCAGGCACGAGGTCTTCGCCCAGCTGAACTGGGACCCGGCAGTGGTGGGATGCGATGTCGACGTGTGCGTGGAAGGCGGCGTGGTCACGTTGCAGGGCAGGCTTGCCAGCGAACGCCTGAAGACCGCCGTGGAGCGCGCCGTGCGCCGCGCCGAAGGCATCGGAACCATCGTGAACCAGTTGACCACGGTTGATGCGCATCAAGCCGTTACACCGCCCAAGCTTTGACACTTCGGGTACCGGCAACCCGAAGAAAGCAGCCCATGCCTCTTACCTCCCCGCCTGCGGCTGAGCAGGACTTCTCGCTTCTCGACGCCTGGTGGCGCGCGGCCAACTACCTGTCCGTGGGCCAGATCTACCTGATGGACAACCCCTTGCTCCGCGAGAAGCTCGAGCTGGCCCACATCAAGCCGCGCCTCCTGGGCCATTGGGGCACCACGCCGGGCCTCAACTTCGTGTACGCGCACATGAACCGGGTCATCAACGCGCGCGAGCTCGATGCCATCTTCATTGCCGGGCCGGGACACGGCGGCCCGGGCGTGGTCGCCAACACCTACCTCGAAGGCACCTACAGCGAGGTCTACCCCCATGTCGGGCCGGACGCCGAAGGGCTGAAACAGCTCTTCACGCAGTTCTCGTTTCCGGGCGGCATTCCGAGCCATGTGGCGCCCGAAACGCCGGGCTCCATTCACGAAGGCGGAGAGCTCGGCTATTCGCTGCTGCATGCCTACGGTGCCGTGTTCGACAACCCCCGCCTGCTCGCCTGCTGCGTGGTCGGCGACGGCGAGGCGGAAACCGGCGCGCTGGCGGCGAGTTGGCATTCGAACAAGTTCCTGAACCCCGCGAGCGATGGTGCGGTGCTGCCCATCCTGCATCTCAACGGCTACAAGATTGCCGGCCCCACCGTGCTCGCACGCATCGGCGACGAAGAACTGGCACAACTGATGAGAGGCTATGGGCACGAGCCGTACTTCGTGGCCGGCGACGATCCTGCGCAGATGCACCGCCTGATGGCGGCAGCGCTCGACAAGGCGCTCGACGACATCCACGCCATCCAGGCCCGCGCGCGAAAAAACGGCTTCAGCGAACGGCCGCGCTGGCCGATGATCGTGCTGCGCTCGCCCAAGGGCTGGACCGGGCCCCGCCAGGTGGACGGCGTGCCGGTCGAGGGCACGTTCCGTTCGCACCAGGTGCCGCTGACGGGTTTTTCCGGCAAGCCAGGCCATGTGGCGCTGCTCGAAGACTGGATGCGCAGCTACCGGCCCGAGGAGCTGTTCGACGACGGCGGCGCGTTGCGTGCCGACATTGCGGCCCTTGCGCCCAAGGGGGCGAAGCGCATGAGCGCCAGCCTGCACGCCAACGGCGGCCTGCTGCTCACCGACTTGGCAATGCCGCCCTTCCGGGAGCATGCCGTTGCGGTCGAATCGCCCGGCGCGTCGGACGCGGAGGCCACGCGCGTGGCGGGCCGCTTCCTGCGCGAGGTAATGCGCCTGAACGCAGCGTCACGCAACTTCCGCGTGATGGGGCCGGACGAAACCGCCTCGAACCGGCTCGGCGACCTGTTCGACGTGACGGCGCGGACCTCGACCGCCGAGATCCTGCCCGGTGACGACCATGTGTCGCCCGACGGCCGCGTGATGGAAGTGCTCAGCGAGCACCTCTGCCAAGGCTGGCTCGAAGGCTACCTGCTCACCGGGCGCCACGGCTTCTTCTCTTGCTACGAGGCGTTCATCCACATCGTCGACTCGATGTTCAACCAGCATGCCAAGTGGCTCAAGGTAACGCGCGGCATCGGCTGGCGGCGGCCAATCGCCTCCCTCAACTACCTGCTCACCAGCCACGTCTGGCGGCAGGACCACAACGGCTTCAGCCACCAGGACCCGGGCTTTCTCGACCATGTGGTGAACAAGAAGGCCGAGGTGGTGCGCGTGTACCTGCCACCCGATGCCAACACCCTGCTCTCCGTGGTCGACCATTGCCTGCGAAGCCGCAACTATGTGAACGTGATCGTCGCCGGCAAGCAGCCCGGCCCGCAGTGGCTGGACATCGATGCCGCGGTGCGCCACTGCACGGTGGGCCTGGGCGTCTGGACCTGGGCCAGCAACGACGAAGGCGCCATGCCCGACGTGGTCATGGCCTGCGCTGGCGACGTGCCCACGCTCGAAACGATGGCCGCGGTCGACCTGCTGCGCACGATGCTGCCGGACCTGAAGGTGCGTGTGGTGAACGTGGTCGACCTGATGGCGCTGCAGTCACCCGATGCGCACCCGCACGGGCTGCCCGATGCGGACTTCGACTCGATCTTCACCACCGGCTGCCCGGTGGTTTTCGGATTCCACGGCTATCCGTCGCTGATCCACCGGCTGACCTACAAGCGCACGAACCACGGCAACTTCCATGTGCATGGCTACCTGGAAGAAGGCACCACCACCACGCCGTTCGACATGACTGTGCTCAACCGGCTGGACCGCTTTCACCTGGCCGCCGATGCCATAGGCCGGGTGGAGCGGTTTCGCAACAGCGCGAGCCATGTGCAGCAACATCTGCGCGACAAGCTGCTGGAGCACCGCGCTTATGTCACGCGCCACGGCAAGGACATGCCCGAGATCGAGAACTGGCGCTGGGCGCGCTGAGCGGCGCGCCAGCGCCCTTGCTCAGGCCGCCGCCATGGTCGCGCCGCCCAGCTGCGCGTCGTTCTCGGCGTCGCTGAGCCAGCGCCGCTTGTCGCGCAGCGGCGGCGCGCCGAACATGCGGCCGTACTCGCGGGCGAACTGCGACGGGCTCTCGTAGCCCACGCTGTGCGCGGCGCTCGCCACGTCGGCGCCTGCCATCAGCATCTGGCGGCGCGCCTCCTGCAGGCGCAGCTGCTTCTGGTATTGCAGCGGGCTCATGGCCGTGACGGCCTTGAAATGATGGTGGAACGACGACACGCTCATGTGCACCGCGCGCGCCATGTCTTCGATGCGCAGCGACTGCGCATAGTTGACGCGCAGCGCGCTGATGGCCTTGGCAATGCGCTGGGTGTGGCTGTCTTGCAATGCAATCTGCCGCAGCCGCGCGCCCTCGCCGTTCACCAGCAGGCGGTACATGATCTCGCGCTTGATGATCGGCGCCATGATCGGCACGTCCTCGGGCGATTCGGCCAGCCGCAGCAGCCGGAGCACCGGCTCCAGCACCGGCATGGCAATGCGGTTGACGTACATGCCGCGCGAGGCGGGCGCATTGGCCTTGGCGGGCAGCTTCTCGTCGCCGATGAGCTCGCCGATGTCGTCCATTGCCAGTTCCAGCCGCACGCCGAGATAGGGTTCGTTGTCGCTCGTCAGGCGCACCTGGCCGCATACGGGCAGGTCGACCGAAGTCACCAGGTAGTGCATCGGGTCGTACACATAGATATCGTCGCCCACGATGATCCGCTTGGAGCCCTGGGCAATCAGCCCGAGCGCCGGGGTTGCAAAGGCGTGCTTGGGACCGTCGGGCTTGCTGATGCAGAACACCTGCAGGCCGGCCACCGGTGTTTCCACCGTGCCGTCGCGCCCGCCGGTGATGCGGTTGATCAGCGCCACCAGTTCCTTCCTGGCTTCGTCGAGTTCGGGCTCCAGGGGCATCGGCTGGGCGATGGCGGCAGTGGTTTCGGGTGTTTCGTCGGACATGTTCGGGCCTTGTCGCGGAGTTGGATCAACGAAGTCTGCGCCGGCGTGCGGGCAGCGTGGAGGATCGGGTGGTTCAAAGCTTAGCGCCGCACTCATGAATCTGCACGGGCCTGGACATAGGTCTGGAGAAATAGGCAAAGACTTTGCAGAAACGCGCTCGTCGGCCCGGGGGCCGCGGGCGGATACTTTTTGCCGACGCCCCTCCAACGCAAAGGACCTCTCCATGCAATACCGCAAGTTCGGCCGCACCGGCCTGTTCGTTTCCGAGCTGTGCCTCGGCACCATGACCTTCGGCGGCGCCAGCGGCATCTGGGGCCACATCGGCAACCTGCAGCAGGCCGAGGCCGAAAGCCTGGTCGGCCGGGCGCTGGATGCTGGCATCAACTTCATCGACACCGCCGACGTGTATTCCGAAGGCCTCTCGGAAACCATGACAGGCCAGGCGCTGAAGAACCTGAAGGTGCCGCGCGACAACGTCGTGGTTGCCACCAAGGTTTTCGGCGAAGCCGGCAAGAGCCCCAATGCGGCCGGCGCCTCGCGCTATCACATCATGGACGGCGTGAAGGCCAGCCTGAAGCGCCTGCAGCTCGACCATATCGACCTGTACCAGATCCATGGCTTCGACCCGGTCACGCCCATCGAGGAAACGGTGCGCGCGCTGGACAACCTGGTGCAGCAAGGCCACGTGCGCTATGTCGGCGTCTCGAACTGGGCCGCCTGGCAGATCATGAAGGCGCTGGGCATTGCCGAGCGCCAGGGCCTCGCGCGCTTCGAATCGCTGCAGGCCTACTACACCATCGCGGGCCGCGACCTGGAGCGCGAGCTGGCGCCCATGCTGCGCAGCGAAAACGTCGGCCTGATGGTCTGGAGCCCGCTGGCGGGCGGCCTGCTCAGCGGCAAGTACGGGCGCAATACCGAAGCCGAAAAAGGCAGCCGCCGCACCACCTTCGACTTTCCGCCGGTGAATGTGGAGCGGGCCTACGACTGCATCGACGCGATGCGCGAACTGGCCGAGGCGCGCAAGGTGTCGGTGGCGCAGATCGCGCTGGCATGGTTGCTGCACCAGCAGGTGGTAACCAGCGTGATCGTGGGCGCCAAGCGCGTCGAGCAGTTGGACGACAACATTGCCGCAACGGGCATCCGGCTCAACGCCGATGAGCTTGCGACGCTCGACAAGGTGAGCGCGCTGCCGTCCGAATACCCGGGCTGGATGCTCGAACGCCAAGGCGGCGCGCGGGCCAAGCGCCTGGCGGAATCAGGCCAGCGCGGCTGAGCGGCTGGCCAGCTCAGGCGAGCGCGGCAGCCCGCCGCGCCGGGTGCGCCCCGGTGGCGCGCAATGCCCGCAGGTCGAGATGCCGCGCGGCATTGGCCGCGGACGCCTCCGCCAGATGCGGCACCACGCCGAGCAAGGGCGCCCCGAGCCGGCCGCGCAAGGTCTGCAGGTTGGCCTCGGGCGCAAGCATTTCCGGTTCGACGATGCTCGCGACCCAGCCTGCCAGCATGAGGCCGCGCGCCCGGATGGCTTCGGCCGTGAGCAGCGCGTGATTCAGGCAGCCCAGGCGCAGCCCGACCACCAGCACCACGGGCAAGCCCAGCGCCACGGCCAGGTCTGCGCTGTCGAGGTCGTCGCCAAAAGGCACGCAGAACCCGCCAACCCCCTCGACCACCACCGCGTCGGCACGCGCCGACAACGCCGCAAAGGCCGAGAGCAGCGGCGGCAATTCGATGCGCACGCCCTCTTCCCGCGCCGCCAGGTGCGGCGACATCGGCGCGCGCAGCAGGTAGGGGCAACGCAGCGCCAGCGGCGCATCGACATTGCCTGCGGCATTCAGCTGCTCGACATCGTCGTTGCGCCACGCACCATCGACCCAATCCAGGCCCGCCGCCACCGGCTTCATTCCGACTGAGCGCAGGCCGGAGTCGGCCAGCAGGCTCAGCATTGCACTGCTGACCAGCGTCTTGCCGACGCCCGTGTCGGTGCCGGTAACGAACCAGCGGCGGGGCGTCATTGGTGCACCTCTGGCTGCTGCGCCAATGCATTGCCCAGTGCATCGACCAGCCGGGCCACATCGGACTCGCTGTGGCTGGCCGAGAGCGTGATCCGCAGGCGCGCGGTGCCGGCGGGCACGGTCGGCGGACGGATCGCACCCACGCGCAGGCCGCGAACATCCAGCTGCGCCATCGTTTCCATTGCACGCGCGTTGCCGCCGACGATCAGCGGCTGGATCGCGGTGGGCGATTCCGGCAGCCACGCGCTGGCGTCGGGAGGCAAGATGGCCCCGAGGCCCCGGCGCAATTGGGCGATGCGTGCCTTCAGGCGCGCCCGGCGCGCATCGCCCTCTTCGCCTTCGATCAGCCTGAGACTTGCAATCAGCGCATGCGCAATGGCCGGCGGTGCAGCGGTGGTGAAGATGTACGGCCGCGCCCGCTGCACCAGGTAGTCGATCACGGTGCGGTGCGCCGCCACGAACGCCCCCGAAACCCCGGCCGCCTTGCCAAGCGTGCCGACGAGCACCAGCCGCTCCGAGCGCAGGCCCTCCGCCTGCAGCACGCCGCGCCCCGTGGCGCCCAGCACGCCGAAGCCGTGCGCGTCGTCCAGCACCAGCCAGGCATCGTGGCGCTCCGCCAGCGCGAGCAGCCCGGCCACCGGCGCAATGTTGCCGTCCATGCTGAAGACCGCATCGCTCACGATGAGCTTGACGGGCGCCTCGCAGGCGCCGAGCTGCGCATCCAGCGCGGCCAGGTCGCAATGCGGATAGCGCTCGACCCGCGCCTTGGCGAGCCGCGCACCGTCGATCAGCGACGCATGGTTGAGAGACTCCGAAAAAATCACCGCCTCGGCGCCGCCCAGCGCCGACAGCACCGCAAGGTTGGCCATATAGCCCGTGCAGAAGAACAGGCTGCGCGCCTCGGGAATGAAGGGCGCCATCCAGTCTCCGAGCCGCTCTTCCAGCTCCGCATGCGCGCGCGAATGGCCAAGCACCAGGTGCGACCCGCCGCTGCCCGTGCCATAGCGTGCCGCGCCTTCGGCCAATGCGGCGGCCAGCGCCGGGTGCGCGGCAAGGCCGAGGTAGTCGTTGCTGCTGAAGCAGAGCATGGCGCGCTGCGCTTGTGCGCCGGCAAGCGTCAGCGTCTGCTCGGGCGCGCAGGCCGTCTCGGCAATCTGCCTGCTGCGGCGCAGTGACTGCGCGTCGAGCACTGCAACCTCGCCCTCGAGGCGCTCAAGCAAGCGCGACATCGCGGCCCCCCTGTTCCGCGCGGCCGGGCACGTCGAGCGCACGCAGCGTGGCCAGCGTTGCATCGACCAGCAGATCGATCTCGCCATCGCCAATCGCATACGGCGGCATCAGGTACACCGTGGCGCCGATCGGCCGCATCAGCAACCCGTTCGCTCGCGCGGCCAGATGGAAGCGCTCGGCAAACCGGGCACCAGGTTCGCGCACGTCGAAGGCCGTGATCATTCCGCGCTGGCGCAGGTGATCGACCGGTATTCCGCGCAGCCCTTCGCGCAACCGGCCGACGAGCCGTTCGGCGCGCGCTCGGTTACGCCGCAGCGCATCCTCTTGCTCGAACAGGTCGAGCGTTGCAATGGCAGCGCGGCAGGCCAGAGCGTTGCCGGTGTACGAATGGGAATGCAGAAAACTGCGCGCCACGTCGTCGTCGACAAAGCCTTCGTAGATCGCATCGCGCGTCATCACCAGCGCCAGCGGCAAGTAGCCGCCGCTGATGCCCTTGGAGAGGCAAAGAAAGTCGGGCCAGATGCCGGCCTGCTCGCACGCGAAGAAGCTGCCGGTGCGCCCGCAACCCACTGCGATCTCGTCGGCGATGAGGTGCACGCCGTAGCGGTCGCACAGCGCGCGCACCAGGCGCAGGTATTCGGGGTCGTGCATGGCCATGCCCGTGGCGCATTGCACCAGCGGCTCGACGATCACGGCGGCAATCGACGCATGGCTTTCGGCCAGCAGTGCCTCCAGTTCGGCGGCGGCGCGCCGTGCCACGTCGGCTGCATCTTCGCCAGGCAGTGCGGCCCGTGCGTCAGGCGAGGCAACAAGGTGCGCGTTCGCGAGCAGCGGCGCATAGGCATCGCGAAACACAGGCACATCGGTCACATGCAGCGCGCCCAGCGTCTCGCCGTGGTAGCCGTTGCGCAGCGCGACAAAGTTGCGCTTGCCGCTGCGGCCCGCGTTGCGCCACGCATGAAAGCTCATCTTCAACGCGATCTCCACCGCCGATGCGCCATCGGAGGCGTAGAAGCAATGGCCGAGCGCATGGCCGGTCAGCGCGGCGAGCCGCTCGGCCAGCTCCACCGCGGGCGCATGCGTGCAGCCCGCGAGCATCACGTGCGAAAGCGTGTCGAGCTGGTCTTTCAGCGCGGCGTTGATGGCCGGGTGCGCGTGGCCGAAGAGATTGACCCACCACGAACTCGTCGCGTCGAGGTAGCGGCGGCCGTCGTGGTCGTAGAGCCAGACGCCCTCGCCCCGCGTGATCGGCAGCGGTGGCACAGCCTCCAGCCGGATGCTCTGCGTGCACGGATGCCACACGTGGCGCCGGCTGCGCTGTTGCCAGCTCGCGTTTTTTGACGGCGCGGGCGTCGGGTGGGTAGCAGTCGTTGGCGGCATCCGCGTAATCCTTTAGGAGCAAGGCGCGGGATCGTATCGACGCAGATCGGCCGCGGCAAACCGCCGGCTCCGATGCGAGATGCTGACGGTTTGAGCGGCGTTGACCGGCGTAGGCTGACGGTTCGAATCAAGCTCGTGCAACACGGCGGCTTCGCGTGCATAGAACGTGCGAAGGGCCGGACGCAAGTTGTCTTGCAGGCGATAGAGATAGTTGCGGAATATCGAGGGTCCGCCGGTGCACGGGTGTCTTTTCTTGTTATCGGACAGGGCGATGGCTGATTTTGAAAATCAGAAAAATTGGGCCCGGCAGCTTGGCGTTTTCAGCCCTTCTTCACCAGCGCCGAGATGTATTCGCGCAGAGAAGTCGCCCCGCGTTCGGATCTTTCCGGCTCTTCCTTGTTATCGAGGGTAAGGCGCGTCATGGCGGCATAAGACCTTGCGCCGGCCTCCGAAAACCCCATCGAACGGAACGCCTGCTCCCACTGGTCGGGCGGCGTCACGACCACCTCGACCGGCCGCCGAAGCGCCTCCGCAAAAGCTCGCGCGACGTCGCCCGGCGAGTAGCGCTCGGGTCCCTCGACATAGTGCGGACCGGAAGACCGGGCCTCGCCCCGCATGAGCTGCGCCGCGAACTCGCCAAGGTCGCGCGGCGCCACCATCGGCAGCGTGAAGTCGGGTGGGTACATGCTGTGCAGCTTGCCTTCGCTGCGCGCAGTTTCCAGCGAGGCGTCCCAGTTGCTCATGTAGTAGGCCGCGCGAATCGCGCTCACGGGCACCGGCTGGGCGGCAAGCGCCTGCTCCATCCGGTAGAGCACATCGAGGTCGCCGATGCGGTCGCCAGGCTGCGCACCGTAAGTCGATTCGGCAACGATCTTCTCGAGCGGCAAGCCTTCGATCGCTTCGAGGATGGAATCCAGGCTCCTTTGCTCCTCTGCAGCGGTGTCGGTCGAAGGCGGCGCGGGCGGGTTGAGCAGGAACAGGCGCTTGCCGCCGGCCACCACGCGCCGCAGCGAAGGCACGTCGAACACGTCGGCCTCAGCGACGGTGGCGCCCCGCCGGTGCAAGGCTTCGGCATGTGCGGCGTCGCGCGTGACCGCGATCACCTTCTGGCCTTGCGCAAGCAGCGCAGAAACCAGCACCGAGCCGACATGCCCGGTCGCGCCAAGGACGATGTGCGTCATGCGTGTGCCTTTCTCCAACGGTTGCAAACCGGAAATGACATGGCTCGAAGCTATTGGCTCGCTGCCGCCGCGAGCGCCCGGCTTGGACGACGCCCGTCGTGGGTCTATTCCCACACAGGCGGCCGCGCGGCGCGCGGAGAAATGCATGTCCACGCATTTTTTCAAGGAGCAATTCATGTCGAAGACGAACCCGAACACCCCCGATGAACGCGGCTCGCTCCCGCCCGATCACAACAAGGCGGGCAACCAGAGCCCCACGCCCCGCAACGAGCCACGCCGCACCGCCGAAAGCCGCCATGACCGCGAAAGCCACGTCGGCAGCAGCAACCAGACCCAGTCGCGGCGGGGCGGCGGCACGCACTGAGGGCGGCCGGCTGAACGCAAACCACACGTCGTCTCGACCGTGTCTCACCGCAACGAAGCCACTGCCGCCCTGAAGGCGCTGAGCATCGCCACCGACGCCTGCCGCGAGTGCCCGCTGGGCGAGCCCGCGACGCAGTCGGTCTTTGGCGAAGGCCCGGTCGGGGCCGTGCTGATGGTGGTGGGCGAGCAGCCGGGCGACAAGGAAGACCTGGTGGGCCGCCCCTTCGTGGGCCCCGCCGGCAAGCTGTTCGACCGCGCCGTGGCCGAGCTCGGCTGGTCGCGCGAGAAGCTCTACGTGACCAATGCGGTGAAGCATTTCAAGTACGAGCTTCGCGGCAAGCGCCGCATCCACAAGACGCCGGGCCAGCGCGAGGCCGAGGCCTGCAGGCACTGGCTCGAAAGCGAGATAGAACTCGTGCAGCCGCGCGCCTTCATTGCCCTGGGCGGCACGGCCGCGCGCTCTTTGCTGGGCCGGCCCGTGGCCGTGATGAAGGAGCGCGGCCAGTGGCAGGAGAATGCCGCCGGCCACCGCGTGCTGGTCACGCTACACCCGTCTGCCCTGCTGCGCGGCGACCCCGAGCAACGAGAGGCCGCGTGGGAAGCCTGGCTCAAGGACCTGCGGGTCGCCTCGGATGTGATGAAGAAAACGGCGGCCACTAAAACTGCCAAGCGTGCCGCCCCCGCGCCCCGGCCGGTGCGCGCCCCGCGACGGACTCGAACGGCAGCCCCTGCCTAAGCCCTGGCCGCGCGAGATGTCATGTGCGCCGCCGCGTGCGCATGGTGATCGAATAGCGCAGCGTCTCGGTGGGCGCAATGGCGTGCTGCCATGCCCAGCGCGCTTCGCCGCGCAGCATGTAGATGGAGCGCGGCTCCATCAGCAGTTCGAGGCTCGCGGGCGCCGTGGCGCTGGCCGGGGGATAAGGCCGCAGCTGCATCACCGCGTCGCCGAGCAGCGAAACACCGACGATGTCTTCAAAGTCGGGCACGTCGCGATGCCAGCCGAGCGGCGTCCCAGGTCGGTATTCGGCCACCAGCATGTGGGCGAAATCCCCGGGCGCCATGCCCATCCATTCGGCCACTCTGGCCCTCAGCGGGTGGAAAACCTCCGGCATGGCGGCGCCGGGCTTCAAGCGATGGTTGGCAAAGTCGTAGCTGCCGCCAAAGCTGATGCCGCGGCGGCGTGCGGTGTATTCCTTGTAGCGCATCTCCCGCAGCTCGAAGCCTTGCACGATGCGCAGCAGCTCCTGTTCCTCGGCGCGCGTGAGAAATTCGTGCTTGTACCGCAGGCCTTCGATCGCGGCCGCCGGCACCTCGCCGAACAGGTCGGGCTCGTCGGCCAGCTGGATGCGCCTAGCGGACCGCATCAAAGCCTCCCCATTCGTCTCTGGCACGCGCCGGGCCGCCCAGTTGCAGTTCCCACCAGGGCGGCAGCAACTGACGGATTTCGGCGCGTGCAAACCGGTCGTCGAGCAGATGCAGCACGCCCCGGTCCTGCTCGGTGCGAATGACCCGGCCGGCCGCCTGCACCACCTTTTGCAGGCCGGGGTAGAGATAGGTGTACTCGTACCCTTTGCCGAAGCGCGCCTGCATGCGCTCGCGCGTGATTTCGTTCAAGGCGTTGTATTGCGGCAGGCCCAGGCTCGCTACAAAGGCGCCGATGAGGCGGCTTCCGGGCAGGTCGATGCCTTCGCCGAATGCGCCGCCGAGCACGGCAAAGCCGATGCCCTGCCCGCCTTCTTCGAAGCGAGCCACAAAGTCGCGCCGCTCGGCCTCGGCCATGCCGCGGGTCTGCGCCCACACCGGCACGCCGGGGTGCCTGGCCAGGAAAGCCGCGCAGGCTTTCTCAAGGTAGTCGAAGCTGCTGAAGAACGCGAGGTAGTTGCCCGGCAGGCGCTCGAACTGGGCGCCGATGATTTCGGCCACGCTGCGCAGCGAACCCGCGCGGTCGCGGAACCGGGTCGACACGTTCATGGCCACTTCCACGCGCAGCTGCCGGCTGCAGAAAGGCGAAGCCACGTCGAGCAAGGCCGTGTCCGCCGGCAGCCCGAGCGCGTCGCGGTAGAACTCGAAAGGCGACAAGGTGCCGGAGAAGCAGGTGACCGATGCGGCATCGGCAAACCGCGGTTCGAGGAACGGTGCGGGCACCAGGTTGCGGATGGCCAGGCTGCGCTGCTGCTGGTCTTGCGAGGGGCCCAGCGTCCGCTCGAAAACCGAATGGTCGCCGAACGATTCAGCCAGCCGGGCGAACTGCAGCGCGTCGAAGAAGAAGCGCTGCAGCGGCCCCTGCAGGGCCTCCGGCGTGGCCGTGAAGTACTCGCCCATGGCCATGGTGGCCGCCTGCAGCGCGCGCGCAAAGCGCTCGGGCACCTCGTCGACAACGTCATACGGCTCGGTCTGCGATTGCTGCACCGTGTCCCACTCGCGGTAGAGCCGGGCGAGCGGGCCGCGCACCGCGGCAGGCGCCGCGCGGTGGGCATCTTCGAGCGCCGGGCCGTCGAGCTGTGCGGTGTACATGCCGCGTGCGCGCTCCAGCAGGTTGTGCGCCTCGTCGACCAGCACGGCCGCGCGCCACTCGGCATCTTTCATGGTGGCAAAGAGAAAGGCGCTGCCGTCGAAGTAGTAGTTGTAGTCGCCCACGATCACGTCGCACCAGTGCGCCATTTCCTGCGCGAGGAAATAGGGGCACACGGTGTGCGCCAGCGCAATGTGCCGCAGCGCCTGCCGGTCGAGCCGTGCGGTGCGCACGGCCTCCTCTCGCGCGGCGGGCAGGCGGTCGTAGAAGCCTTTGGCGAGCGGGCATGAATCGCCGTTGCAGGCCCGGTCGGGGTATTCGCACACCTTCTCGCGCGCGGTGAGCTCGAGCACGCGCACCTGTGCGCAGTCTTTGCCCAGCAAGCGCAGCGCGTCCAGCGCCACGGCGCGGCCGGAGGTCTTGGCGGTAAGAAAGAAGATCTTGTCGATCTTTTGCGCGGCCCGGGCCTTGAGCAGCGGAAAGATGGTGGCCAGCGTCTTGCCGATGCCGGTGGGCGCCTGCGCCATGAGGCAGCGCCCGTTCACGCCGGCGCGGTATACCGCCTCGGCCAGTTCCCGCTGGCCCGCGCGGAACGTGCCGTGCGGAAACTCGAGCCGGCCGAGCGCGCCATCGAGCGCGGCATGGTGGGTCGCTTCGGCCTCGGCCCACGCGCTGTAGCACGCGCACAGGCGCTCGAAATGCGCCTGGAGCTCAGCCCGTTCGTGCTGCTCTTCGAGAACGGTTTCGTCGCCGGTGGCGAGGTCGAGGTACACCAGCGCGACGGTGATGCGCTCGTAGCCATGCATTTCGCACAGCATCCAGCCGTAGGTGCGTGCCTGTGCCCAATGCAGCGCCCGGTGGTTGCCGCGGATGGCGTCGAAGTCGCCGCGGAAGGTCTTGATTTCTTCGACGCGGCGTTCGCGCGGGTCATGCCCGTCGGCACGGCCGCGCACCTTGAGTGCGCCCCAGTGCGAGACCAGCGCCACCTCGCTCTGGTAGCCGTCGCCGCGCCGGCCCTGCACCAGCGCGTGGCCGGCCATGCCCTCGAGCGCGCTGGGCGCGGGCACAAAACGCAGGTCGAGGTCGCCCTCCTTGGCTGCGAAGGCGCACAGCGCCTTGACGGACACCGTGCGCTCGCCGAGCGGATCGATTACCCCGTTCTGCAGCTTGATCGAAGGATTCGCTGTCACTTGGCTGGCACTGTATGAAACAACAGTATAACTGCGAGCCCCAGTTGGCGCACCGCATTTGCCGCACAGGAGCGTCTCGGGGCCTTCTCCGACACAAAGGACCTCGGACTTGGGCAAAACTAGAAAAGTTTTGCTTACAAATCTTGCCCGAATGAAAACTCCGACCGCGATCGACCCCGATGATTTCGACCGCCTGCTGAGCCGCAACCTGAAACTGCCGCTGCTGGGCGGCCTGATCGGCGCACTGGTGTTCGTCGGGCTGATCGTCTTCTTGCTGTCGACCATTGGTGCGGTCGAGCACTCCGACCGCGTCACGCGCAGCGCCAGCGAGCTGCAGCGGCGCAGCATCGACATGGAAACCGGCCTGCGCGGTTTTCTCATTACCGGGGACGAGAGCTTTCTGGAGCCCTACCAAACCGCCCTGCCCAGGATCAAGGGCGACATCGATGCGCTCGGCAAGCTGGTTTCGGACAACCGGCAGCAGCAGGAGCGGCTCGAACGCATCGCCGCGCTCCAGCAGGACTGGAATGAATACGCCCGCGGCCTGATCGCCGTGCGCAAGGGCGGCTCCGATTACCAGCAGGCGGTGCGGCAAGGCCGCGGCAAGCAGCTGAGCGACGCCATGCGGGCGGAGTTTGCCGGCTTCATCGAGACCGAACAGGGCTTGCGTTTCCAGCGCAGCGAACAGGCCAATCGCACGAGTTGGCTGGTGGTGGGCACGTTCCTGCTGTTCACGCTGCTGTTCACCGGCCTGGTGGCGTACTTCGGCCGGCGGCAGCTGGTGCGGCTTTCGAACAGCTACGACGTGGTGCTGCAGGAGCAAGCCGCGCATGCCGAGCGGCTGGCGCAGCAGGCGTGGCTGCGAAGTGCGCAAACCGAGCTGGTGGGCGAACTGGTGGGCGAACTGAGCGCCAACGACCTGGGCCGCAAGGTCCTGGCCTTTTGCTCGCGCCACCTGGGCAGCGCGGTGGGTGCGCTGTACGTTCGCGAGCGGGACGGGTCGCTGCGCCGTGCGGCGAGCTACGGCTTCTCCATGGAGGCCGAAGCTTCGCCGCAAGTGTTTTCGCCCACCCAGAGCCTGCTTGGCCAGGCTGCGGCGGAAAGGCGCCGCATGCTCGTCGAGCCGATACAGGCCGACTACCTGAAGGTCAATTCGGGCCTGGGCGAAATGGCGCCGTCGGCCGTGCTGTTGATGCCGGTGTCGAGCAATGGCGTGGTCAACGGCGTGGTCGAGCTCGGCCTTCCGGCCGCGCCCGATTCGCGCGCCAACGACCTGCTCGACCTGGTGGGCGAAGACATCGGCGATTCGCTGGCCGCGGCCCGCTACCGCGAACAGTTGCAGGACGCGCTGGCCGAAACGCAGCAGCTGAACGAAGAGCTGCAGGTGCAGCAGGAAGAACTGCGCACCGCCAACGAGGAGCTCGAGGAACAGTCGCGCGCGCTGCGGGCTTCGCAGGCCATGCTGGAGAACCAGCAGGCCGAGCTGGAGCAGACCAACAGCCAGCTTTCGGAACGCACCGAGGCGCTGGACCAGCGCAACGCCGCCTTGCGCCGCGTGCAGCGCGACCTGGAAGACCGGGCCGACGAGCTGCAGCGGGCAAGCCGCTACAAGTCGGAGTTTCTGGCGAACATGTCGCACGAGCTGCGCACGCCGCTCAACAGTGCGCTCATCCTGGCCAAGCTGCTTGGCGACAACCCGCAAGGCAACCTGAGCCCCGAGCAGGTGAAGTTCGCCGAATCGATCTATTCGTCGGGCAACGACCTGCTGACGCTCATCAACGACATCCTCGACATCTCGAAGGTCGAGGCGGGCAAGCTGGAGATCGTGGTCGAGAACGTGGCGCTCGACAAACTTGCGCAAAGCCTGGAGAGCACCTTCAAGCCGCTGGCCGGCGAAAAGCGGCTGGCCTTCAGGCTGGAGATGCGCCCGGGCACACCGCCCCTGCTGGTAACCGACCGGCACCGGGTCGAGCAGATCCTGAAGAACCTGCTCTCCAATGCGATCAAGTTCACCGACAGCGGCGAGGTGGCGCTGGTCGTTTCCGCCGCGCCGGACGGCGGCGCGGTCTTCGCGGTTTCCGATTCGGGCATCGGCATTGCACCCGACCAGCAAGCGCTGATCTTCGAAGCCTTTCACCAGGCCGATGGCACGACCAGCCGCCGCTTTGGCGGCACGGGCCTGGGTCTTTCGATTTCGCGCGACCTCACGCGGCTGCTGGGGGGCACGCTCGCGGTGCAAAGCCAGCCCGGCCAAGGCAGCACCTTCACGCTGCAGTTGCCGGCCGTCGCGCCGCAAGGGCTGGAAGCGCCGGCTCCAGCCCCGGTTCCGGCCACACCGCCTGCGGCGCTGGCCCCCTCTTCGACCCTTCCCACCTCTTTCACCGGGCATGCGCTGCCCGCGCCGCCGGCACCCGGGGGCGCCGTGCCGCCACCGCTTTTTGCCGACGACCGCGAGCTGCCGCGCGACCAGGTGCGCCGGGTGCTCGTGATCGAGGACGAGCCGCAGTTCGCGCACATCCTCTACGACCTGGCGCACGAGCTCGGCTACCGCTGCCTGGTGGCGCATGGTGCTGCGGACGGCTTCGAGCTGGCCCAGCAATTCTTGCCCGACGCGATCCTGCTCGACATGCGCCTGCCCGACAGCACCGGGCTGGACGTGCTGCAGCGGCTGAAGGATTCGCCGAAGACGCGCCACATTCCGATTCATGTGGTGTCGGCCGCCGACAACGCGCAGGCCGCCGCGCTGCACATGGGCGCCATCGGCTACGCGCAGAAGCCGGCCACCCGCGCCGAACTGATGCAGGTGTTCGCCCGGCTGGAGGAAAAGCTCACGCAGAAGGTCAAGACCGTGCTGCTGGTCGAAGACGACGCGCTGCAGCGCGAGAGCGTGATACGGCTCATCGGCGACGAAGACATCGAGATCATTGCCGTGGGCTCCGGCGGAGAGGCGCTCGAGCTTCTGCGCAAGCGGGTGTTCGACTGCATGATCACCGACCTGCACCTGCCCGACATGCAGGGCGGCGAGTTGCTCAAGCAGATGGCGGCGGAAGAAATCGTTTCGTTTCCGCCGGTGATCGTCTACACCGGGCGCAATCTCACGCGCGACGAAGAAGCCGAGCTGCAGCGCTATTCACGCTCGATCATCATCAAGGGCGCCCGGTCGCCCGAGCGGCTGCTCGACGAGGTCACGCTGTTCCTGCACAAGGTGGAAGCCGAACTTTCCAGCGAGCGCCAGGGCATGCTCAAGGCCGCGCGCGGGCGCGACCGCATCTTCGAGGGCCGCACCATCCTGCTGGTGGACGACGACGTGCGCAACATCTTCGCGCTGACGAGCGCGCTGGAGCAGCGCGGCGCGGCGGTCGAGATCGGCCGCAACGGCCGCGAAGCGCTCGAGAAGCTCGCCCAGGTGCGCGAGATCGACCTGGTGCTGATGGACGTGATGATGCCGGAGATGGACGGCCTGGAAGCCACGCGCCGCCTGCGCGCCGATCCGCGCTTCGACAAGCTGCCCGTGATTGCAATTACCGCCAAGGCCATGAAGGACGACCGCGAGCAGTGCCTGGCCGCCGGCGCCAGCGACTACCTGGCCAAGCCTGTGGATTTGGAGCGCCTGTTCTCGCTCTTGCGCGTGTGGTTGCCGAAAATGGAGCGGCTGTGACCTCCACCGTCCCGCCCTCGCCGCTGCCGGCCTCCCCGCCCTCCCCGTTGAGCAACACGGAGATCGAGCTGAGGCTGCTGATGGAGGCCATCTACCTCAAGTACAGCTACGACTTCCGCAACTACACCGTGGCGTCGCAAAAGCGGCGCGTGCTGCATGCGCTCGCGCAGCTCGGGCTGCCGAGCATTTCGGCGCTGCAGGAAAAAGTGCTGCGCGACCCGGCGCTGTTCGGCCGGCTGCTCCAGTACCTGACGATTCCCGTGAGCGAGATGTTCCGCGACCCCGCCTACTTTCTTGCGCTGCGCCAGCATGTGGTGCCGATCCTGCACACCTATCCCTCGGTGAAGGTGTGGGTGGCAGGCTGCAGCACCGGCGAAGAAGTGTTTTCGCTCGCCATCCTGCTGCGCGAAGAAGGCCTGCTCTCGCGCACGCAGATCTACGCGACCGACATCAACCCCGCTTCGCTCGAAAAGGCGCGGCAGGGCATCTTTCCGATCGAGGCGGTTCGCGGGTACACGGCCAACTACCAGCGCGCGGGCGGGCGGAGTTCTTTCTCCGACTACTACACGGCCGCCTACGAGGCCGCCCGCTTCGACCCATCGCTGTGCGCCGACGTCATCTTTGCCGACCACAGCCTGGCCACCGACAGCGTGTTTGCCGAGACGCAGCTGGTGTCTTGCCGCAACGTGCTCATCTATTTCAACCGCGAGCTGCAAGACCGCGCGCTGGGCCTCTTTCATGAGTCGCTCTGCCACCGCGGCTTTCTCGGGCTGGGCTCCAAGGAGAGCATCGACTTTTCGAGTTATTCGCAGCGCTTCGATGCGCATTCGAAGCCGGAGCGCATCTACCGCAAGGCCACATGAAGCTGACCGCACCCCCAACCCCGGGCCGGCGTGTCGAGGCCGTGGTGCTCGGCGCATCCGCCGGCGGCATCGAGGCGCTTTTCACGCTGCTGAATGGGCTTCCGGCATCGTGGAAGCTTCCGGTCGTGATCGTGCTGCACGTGCCCGAAAACCACGAAAGCCACCTGGCGCAGATCTTTGCCGATCGCCTGCACCTGCCCGTGCACGAGGCGGCGGACAAGATGCCACTCGCGGCCGGCAATGTGTATTTCGCACCGCCGGGCTATCACCTGTCGATCGAGCGCGATCGGCGCTTTTCGCTCAGCTGCGAGCCGCCGGTGCATTTTTCGCGGCCCTCGATCGACGTGCTGATGAGTTCCGCCGCCGACGCCTACGGCCCCGCGCTCGCCGGCATGCTGCTGACCGGCGCAAACGAAGACGGCGCCGAGGGCCTGCATCGCATTCACCAGGCCGGCGGCATCACCGCCGTTCAGGACCCCAACGAAGCCCAGATTTCCATCATGCCCCAAGCGGCCATTGCCTTGCATTTTCCCGATCACGTGCTGCCCCTGCGCGAGCTCCGCGCATTGCTCTTGCAACTGGAGTCCACCCATGCCCATTGACGTCGAAAGCAAGCTGCTGATCGTCGATGACCTGCCGGAAAACCTTCTTGCGCTCGAAGCCCTGATTCGCGGCCCCGGGCGCGCGGTGTACCGCGCGACCTCGGCCGAGCAGGCGCTTGCGCTGCTGCTCGACCACGAGTTTGCGCTGGCCATTCTCGATGTGCAGATGCCCGGCATGAACGGCTTCGAACTGGCCGAGCTCATGCGCGGCACCGAGCGCACGCGGCACATTCCCATCATCTTCGTGAGCGCGGCGGGCCGCGAACTCAACTACGCCTTTCAGGGCTACGAAAGCGGCGCGGTCGACTTCCTGCACAAGCCGCTCGATCCGCATGCGGTCACGAGCAAGGTCAACGTGTTCGTCGACCTGCACCGCCACCGCAAGGCGCTGGGCCAGGAGATGGAAAAGCTGGCTGCAGCCAACCACAAGCAGGAAGAACTGGTGCAGCAGCTGCGGCATACACAGCGCGAGCTCGAGCGCGCGGTGCAAATGCGCGACGACTTCATGTCGATGGTTTCGCATGAGCTGCGCACGCCGCTCAACACGCTCTACCTCGAAACGCAGTTGCGGCAGCTGCATGTGGCCAAGGGCAACCTGGAGTCCTTTGCCGCGGACCGGCTGCCCGCGATGATCGAACGCGACCAGCGGCAGATACGCAACATGGTGCGGCTGATCGACGACATGCTCGACGTGACGCGCATGCGGCGCGATGCGCTCTCGATACAGCCGAAGCCGGTGGACCTGGCGGCCCTTGCGCGAACCGTGGTGGAGGGCCTGCGCCAGCAGGCCGAGGCCGCCGGCTCGGAGATCGCGCTCGAGGCGCCGCGCGAACTGCGGGGCGTGTGGGACGAGTTCCGCATCGAACAGGTGCTGACCAACCTGCTGACCAACGCACTGCGCTACGGCCGCGGCAAGCCGGTCGAAATGGTGCTCGGCCGGGTTGGCGGCACCGCGCACATCACGGTGCGCGACCAGGGCATCGGCATTGCACCTGAAGACCAGCAACGCATCTTCGAGCAGTTCGAACGCACGGACGACAGCCGCAAGCACGCGTCCGGCCTGGGCCTGGGCCTGTACATCACGCGCAAGATCGTGTGCCTGCACAACGGCCGCATCGAGGTGGAGAGCACGCCGGGCGAAGGGGCGCTGTTCCGGGTCGAACTGCCGCTGGAATCCGTCGCCCGGACTGCGGCGCAAGCGGAAGCGTAGGCGCCTTCCTACTGCACACCTTGCGTTTGACCGGGATACTGCGTGGTTCGCCCAAGCTGATTGAAAGCGTGCCACCGTGAATGTGCTGATCGTCGACGACAACCAGGCCGCCGCAGACCTGCTGCAGGAACTGCTGACCTTGCAGGACCATACCGCCCGCTGCACCTACACCGCGCAGCAGGCGATGGACGCGGCCAAGGCCGAGCACTTCGATGCGGCGCTCATCGACCTGACCCTGCCCGATTTTCCGGGTGCCGAGGTGGCGCGGCGGCTGCGCTCGGAGGCTGCGGAAGGCGCCCCGCGGCTGCTGGTCGCTATTTCAGGCTTTTCAGCGGAAGACGCCGCCGGCGCTTCGGCGCAGGACCTGTTCGACCACCATCTTCAGAAGCCGATCGACTTCGGCCAGCTCGCCGCGATTCTTTCGGCGCCGCAATGAGCTTTCGGCGCTAGGCGGCGCGCGGCGACAACTGCATTTCGGTACCGGCCGTCTTGAAGGCGATGGTGGGCGCGGTGAAGTCGCTCAGCGATGCGCCCAGGCCGATCTCTCCGCTGCCATGCAGCACGCATTCTTCGCGGCGCAGCGCAATCTCGTTGCTCGGCCCGCCGTTGCCGTGAAACCGCACCCAGGTGCCGTAGGTGCTGAGATCGGTCAGCACGCAACTGCCTTGCCGCAGCTCGATGCGCGCATGCAGCCGTGAAACGCGTGGATCGGTGACCACGAATTGCGCGTCGTTCACGCGGCCCAGGTGAATCGGCAACTCTTCAGTGCGAAACATGGAGCGCACGTCGAGCCACGCGAGCTCGATCTGGCCGAAGGAGGAGTCGGGCAGGCGCATGGGCATGAGCGCGGCCGGCACGGTCAGGAACGAGGTCACCTCCTCCTGCCAGTCGATACGGTGAACGGCCGACATTTCGCTGCGGCCCCGAATGGTGATGAGGCCCAGGTCGCGATGCCGCACGCCGACCTCGCGCAACTGCGAAATCACGGCGTCGGTGGCCCAGATCTGCCCGGGCCCCGCCAGGTCGCTGAGCCGGGAAGCCAGGTTGACCGCATCGCCGAAGCAGTCGCCCTCCACCTCGAGCACTTCGCCGCTTGCCACGCCGATCTGCAGCGCCATGCGCAGCGGCGCCGGCCAGGCCACCAGGCGCTTCTGGTGGTAGCGCTGCAACTCGATGACCGCATGCGTGGCCGCGGCGGCGTGCGAGAAGATGGCAAAAACGCCGTCGCCCAGCGACTTGACCACCCTGCCGCCGTGCGCCTGGCAGATGGTGCCAATCCATTGGGTGAGCCGCGTCACCGTTTCGGTGGCGCGCGCGTTTCCCATGGCTTCAAAGACCCGGGAGCTCCCGGTCAGGTCAGCGAAAACGACTGTGGAATTGGCATCCATGCTGTTGGGAGAACTCGATGGCAACAGTTGCTGATGCCCACACATTAACGGCCAGTTGGCGGATCGACGCTCGGGACGAACCTGTTAACCCCATTTATGCGTTTTGAACTTGTTAGGCCATTCGCTAGATGACATTAATTTTTTACAACTTTCGTAGTCAAACGCCAACGACCACTTCAATTGAAGCGTAAAGTTTGTTGTTTACAAACAAGAAACACTGTTTCAGAACTTGTTAATCGCCCGACTGAGGCTTAAGGTAGCAACCGTCCTTGCTTCCGGCAATACGCTTTTAGTCCTCATGCTGACTTTTCGTCGCTTTTTTCGCTTCTTCGGAATTCCCGGTTTCGGGTCTCCCCGGATGGGAGAAAACCAGTTGGGAAGAATTCGTTCGGCCATGCTTTCGGTGCTGCAGGCGCACGGCGGCCATTCGGTACAGCGCGTTGCGCAGCGCGTGCGGTTTGCGACCGATGTGGAGTCGCTCTGGTATTTGCGCCAGGACGTGATGGTGGCGCTCAGCGCCATTGATGGCGAAGCGGCAGCCCGCCGCCAGATGAAGGCCATCAACAGCATGTTCGAGGGCGGCCTGCCTGGCTCGATGGGCCCGCGCGTGCACCAGCGCTTTACGCAGCACCAATAGCGGCGCCGGCACCGGGCGGTCAATGCGCGTGGTCGTGCGCGTGATGCGCATCGTGGCCATGCGCGTGCCTGTGCCCCCAGACCATGAACACATCCCGCCCCTCGGCGGCAAGTTCCACCTTGGCCCCCACGGGCAGCAGCACCTTGGTCTGCACGTGTCCGAAGGGCAGCCCCGTGAGCACCGGCACCTTGAGCGCCGCGCGCAGCCGGTCGACCACTGAATCGAAACCGAACCCGCGGTCATAGCCCGGCACCTTGCGCATGCCGGTGAACTGCCCGAACACGATGGCGCGCTGCCTTGCCAGCACGCCGGCCATGCGCAGCTGGTCGAGCATGCGCTCGATGCGGTACGGGTGCTCGTTGGTGTCTTCGATGAAGAGCACGCCTTTATCCACCTGCGGGAAATAAGGCGTTCCGAGCAGGCTGATGAGCACGCAAAGGTTGCCGCCCCACAGGGTGGCGTCGTGCACGGGCTTGATCTTCAGCCCGGCGTCGCGCACGGGCATGCGCCAGCCGGTGCCTTCGCCCTGCCCGCTCACCAGGTCGTCGAAGCAGGCTTCCATGATGTCGTCGGCGCCGCCCTCGGCACCGAAGTCTTCGCCCACCGCAGGGCCGGCCCACGTGACGGCGCCGGTCTTGACGTACAGCGCGTTCTGCAGGGCCGTGAAGTCGCTCAGGCCCACGAATTCGGTTCCGCGCTGGATCGCCTTGGCCACGGCCTTGTAGGGAATGGCGTCGAGGATACGCGTGAGGCCATAGCCGCCGCGCGCAATCAAGGCAATGTCGGCCCCGCTGGCGGCAGCGCGGCTGATCGAGGCGAGCCGTGTCGCGTCGTCGCCGGCAAAACGCTGGTGCACTGCAAGCGCGGCCTCGTCGACTTCGACTTCATAGCCCAGCGCCTTGAGTCTTGCCACGCCGCGCCGGAACGCGGCCTTGTCGCGAATCGCGCTGGAGGGGGAATAGATGTAGATGTGTTTGGTCACGCCGCCGAGTATCCCATTGCGTTGCGAGCCTTCTGTGCGAGCGACGCGGCCAGCTCGGCACTCGGACCCGATGACGAAGCAATGGGCCCGAGCGCGCGCAGCGCGGCCTGGTAGCCACGGTCCGGGAACGGCGCGCGCCATGCATCGCCCACCGGCTCGCCGGCATCGGGTGCAAGGAGCACGGCCGTGAACCGCTCGGGTCTGGCAGTCTGCAGCAACGCCGCGAGCCCGGTGCCTGCGGCGCTGTGCACCAGCACCATCGGCCCGGCCGGCATGCGGTCGAGCCACTCACTCAGCACCTGGCAGTGCCATTCGGGCGTGTGTACCGCTTCGCGCTTGGGCTTGTCGCTTTTGCCGAAGCCGATGAGGTCCGGCACCAGCGTGCGCAGCCCCGGCGCGCCCACGAGATGGCGAAAGAAGTAGCCCCATTCGCCGGGGCCATGGAGGCACAGGCAACAGGCTGTCTGCGCGGCGCTCGGGCCTTCGCCTTCGCTTTCGTCTATGTAGTGCATGCGCCAGCCTTGCAGGCTGGGCAGGTCCTGGACGTAGCGCGGCTCGAAGGCGTAGCCCTCCAGCGCATCGAAGCGCTCGGCCGGCGTGCGCAGTGCGTCATCGCGCAAGGGCTCGGCCTGCTCGCGCGCCGCATCGCGCCGCTCCTTGAAGAATTGCTGGAGCACGGCGCTGCATTCGGCTGCCAGCACCCCGCCCTGCACCTGCGTGCGATGGTTCAGCCGGGGTTCCGCAAAAAGATCGACCACCGAACCGGCCGCGCCTGTCTTGGGATCGGCCGCGCCGAACACCACGCGCGCGAGCCGCGCATGCAGCATGGCGCCCGCGCACATGGCACACGGCTCGAGGGTGACGAAGAGCTCGCAGCCGTCCAGCCGGTAGTTGCCAAGCGCAGCGGCCGCGGCGCGCAGCGCGTTGATCTCGGCATGCGCGCTCGGGTCATGCTGCGCCACCGGCGTGTTTCGG
Source organism: Variovorax sp. CCNWLW186 (assembly GCF_037203865.1). Classification (NCBI taxonomy): domain Bacteria; kingdom Pseudomonadati; phylum Pseudomonadota; class Betaproteobacteria; order Burkholderiales; family Comamonadaceae; genus Variovorax; species Variovorax sp. CCNWLW186. The sequence continues at coordinate 53,451 of NZ_JBBCBO010000011.1, forward strand.
CCTGTGGCGATGACCTGGCCGTTCTTCACCAGCACCGCACCCACGGGCACCTCGCCGGCTTCGGCGGCCCGGCGCGCCTCGTCGAGCGCCAGCGCCATCCAGTGCGCGTCGCCGGTCTGCGAAAGCTGTAGGGGCTCAGTTGTCATCCGGCATCTTGCGCGCTTGCTCCGCGGCGTCGAGCGCCTGGTTGACCTGTGTCTGAACCTGCTGCACTTGCGCCCGCGCATTGGCCGGCGCCTCGCCTGGCGCGGGTGATGCAACGCCGGGCACCACCGACAACGCCGGGGCTGCAGTGGTGGCCAATTGCTTCTTCGCAAGCAGCCCGACGATCACCAGTGCCAGCACCAGGCCGAGCAATCCGAACATGCGCATCTCAGCTTCCTTGTGCCACCGGGGCTTCGCCCGTCATGCCAAGGCGCTCCATCCACACCGCGAGGGCCTTCTCGTCCGGCGTGCCGGCGCTGTAGACGGCGCGCATGGCGCCATGCGATTCGCGGCGGTGCTGGTTGAGCTTGAGCTTGCACTGCAGCGAGGTCACGCGCATTTCGAAGCCGACAATGCCGGCCAGCATCTTGAGCTGGAACTCCTCGCCCAAATCGCGCCACTGCTGCGCATAGGCGGGCTCATGGTCGCCAATGAGCTTCTTGAGCAGCGCATCCTTGTCGACGGGCTCTTCGATCAGACGGGCCTCGACGGTGCAATGCACCGCAAGATAGTTCCAGGTGGGCACCCGCGCCAGGTCGGGGTAGACCGAAGGCGACAGGTACGAATGCGGCCCCATGAAAGTGACGACCGCCTGCGGCCGCGCCTGCAGGTAGCGCCAGTGCGGGTTGGGCTTGGCGCAGTGCCCCAGCAGCACGAGCTGGTCGCCTTCGCGCTGCTCGGCCACGATGGGCAGGTGCGTGACGAACGGCAGCCCCTCGTCGTCATTGGAGATCAGGCTGGCGAACGGGTGTGCACGCATCAGCTCCAGCGCAATGGCCGGATCCTTGGCGTTGAACTGCGGGGGCATGTACATGGGGCGGTTTCCTCGTGGAGAGGCCCGATTGTCCCCCGAGCCGCCCTATCTTGAGCGCGGTGCCTCCAGCAGCTTCACCATCGCGGTGTAGCCGCGGGCCTTGGCAAGCTGCAGCGGCGTGTTGCCCTGGCGGTCGGCCAGCTGCAGGTTCGCACCGGCATCGATCAGCGCCGAGAGCGTGCGCTGGTGACGCAAACCGCCGTCGCCGAGCACGACGGCTTCGATTGCCGCCGTCCAGTGCAGGTTGTTGACATGGTCCAGCGGCGCGCCGGCCGCAATCAGTTGGCGCACCACTTCGTCGTGGCCCAGGTGCGCCGCCGCGATGAGTGCGGTGCCGTCATAGCGGCTCGTCACCTGCTTTGCACTGGCGCCAAGCGACAGCAGCAGCGCCAGCGTCTGGACGTCATCGGCCACCGACGCGATGGTGACCGCGTCGTAGCGATCGTCTTCCAGCGCATCGAGTTTTGCGCCGGCCTTGGCGAGCAGCTTCACCGCTTCGCGCTGCCGCGCATGGGCGGCTACGTGCAAGGGCGTGCGGCCCCGCGCATCGCGTGCGTCCAGGTTGGCGCCGGAGGCAATCAGGCTCTTGAGTTTTGGCAGGTCGCCATGCCAGGCAGCCCGGTGCAGCCCTTCATAGGCCAGCACCTCGGCCGCTTGCGGCTGCACCTGGGCCTGCGCGCCAAGCACCGCGCCCATGCCGAGCGCGACCGCCAGAGCCCCGGACCAGATGCCGCGCTTCATCATCATCAACCCAGCAGGCCCTTGACCTTGTCCAGCGCGGCATTGGCGCACTGCTCGTCCAGATGGCCGCCAGGCGCACCGCCTACGCCCACGGCGCCGATCACTTCGTTGCCCGACTTCACCGGCACGCCGCCGCCCAGCAGCAGCACGCCCGGCAGGTAGACCAGGTTGGCGCCGGCCGGGTTCTTCTGCGAGCCCTCCATCATGGCCTGCGTTGCGTTCTTGGCCGATGCCGAGGTCCAGGCCTTGCGCTCGCTCGAAGCCAGCGTGTGCGGACCGGCGTTGTCGGCGCGCTGCACGGCACGCACGGTGCCGGCGCGATCGACCACGGTGGCTGCCACGTTGTAGCCATTGGCGGCGCAGGCAGCCACGGCTTCGGCCGCGATCTGGTTGGCCAGCGCGAGCGAGATGTTCTTTTCGGTGCGCACCGCGGGCGCGGTGGTCTGGGCCTGTACGGCGGATGCGGCAAGCAGGATGGCGAGGCCGCCAAGGCGAAGGGTGGAACGCATTTTTCGATTTCTCCAGTGGATGCGGGTGGTTGCGCCGGCGCATTGCCGACGGCTGCGCCACTGTAGAAAACACCGGCCGCCGCGGCCATTCGTACGGCTACGCCCGGCGCTCCGTAGAACTACGGAGCGGCCGGGTTCAGGCGTCCCCGGCCACCAGCACGGCGTAGCAGCGAATCAGCTGCGCGAGCGAATCGCAGTCGAGCTTGGCAAACAGGTTGGCCCGGTGCGTCTCGACCGTGCGGGGCGACAGCGCCAGCATGCGCGCAATCTCCTTGTTGGTCAGCCCCCGCACGATGAAGGCGAGCACCTCGCGCTCGCGCTCCGACAACTGCGCCACCCGCTCGCGCGCGGCGTTGTCGGCCTGCGCGCGTTCGCGCGAGCGCACATGCTGGCGCACGGCGTGCTGCAGGGCTTCGAGCAGTTGCTCGTCGTCCACCGGCTTTTCGAGAAACTCGGCCGCGCCGGCCTTGAAGGCGCGGCGGCACATCTCGACGGTGCCGTGCCCCGTGAGCATGATCACGGGCTGGTCGACGCCCTGCGCCACCAGCCGGTCGAGCACGGTGAGCCCGCTGATGCCGGGCATGCGCACGTCGAGCACGATCGCACCCACGCTCGCGCGGTCGAAGTTGTCGATGAAGGCCTGCGGATCGGCCCAGCCCTGCACCCGCAGGCCGACCGTGCCGATCAAGAGCGAGAGGCTGTCGCGCACCGCCTGGTCATCGTCGATGAGATGAATGAGCGGTGATAACGGTGAATGCGGGGCCGTGCTGTTCATGCCTCGCGCTCCTTGCTCGATGCCGCCACCAGCGGAAGCAGCAGCGTGAAGCGCGCACCGCGGGGCATCGCATTGGCCGCGCTCAGGCTCCCGCCCATGCCGCTCGCCAGCGTTTCGCTGAGGCTCAGGCCAAGGCCCAAACCGCCTTCCCGCGTGCTGAAGAAGGGCTCGAAAAGACGCGGCATGGCTTCGGGCGAAATGCCGCGCCCGTTGTCGGTCACGGTCAGCACGCCCTCCTGGCCGTTGCGGCCGACCGAAACCGCAAGACGCCGCTCGGACACGGGCACCAGGTCGAGCGCCTGCAAAGCGTTCATCAGCAGGTTGTGCACGATCTGCTCGAGCGCCACGGCTTCGGCCTTCACGCGCACCGGCGCCTGGGCCGTGGCGTCGAACTGCGCGGCAACGCCGCGTTGCGCAAACTCCGGCGCCAGCAGGTGCATGGCGCTGCGCACCACCTCCTGCAGCACCAGCGGCTTGACGTCGCCGCCGGCTTCCGGGCGCTCGATCACGCGGCGCAGCCGGCCGACCACGCCGGCCGCGCGCCGCGCCTGCTCCACCGCCTGGCCCATGGCGTCTCTTGCCGCAGCAAGCTCGGGTGGATCGTCGTCCAGCAGCCGCCGCGCGGCCTGCGCGTTGGCCAGCACGGCCGTAAGCGGCTGGTTCAGCTCGTGCGCCAAGCCCGCGGAGAGTTCGCCCAGCGCATTGAGCCGCGCCACCTGGCCGAGGCGCAGCAGCTCTTCGGCACGGCGGCGCGCAATGCGCTGGCGCTGGGCGGCCCACAAGCCGGCGAGCAGCAACGCCACAGCCGCGGCCCAGCCTGCAATGCCGCGCCATGGCAGTTCGGCCCAGCCCACGCGGCGCTCGGCCACAAGGTCGAAAGGCTGGCTCGGAGACGCGAGCGGTTTGGTGAGGCCGAAGCGCCAGCCGCCAATGCCCCCTTCGGCCGCTTGCGCCGCCTGCCCAGGTTGCAGAACAAACTGCTGCGCGCCGCGCTGCAGGCTCACGCGCACCGGACTTTGCTTGGGATTCATCGGCCAGTCGCGCCACGGCACCGAGCCGGCCAGGTCGATTTCGAGCGAATAGCTCACGGGTGTGGCGCCGATCACGAGTTGGTATCGGCCTTGCGCAAGATCGACGGCGGCCAGTTCGGCGCGTCGTTGGCTGCGCGACTGGGCTTCTGCTGCGGCCAAGGCGCCCGCATGCTTCTCGTCGGGCCAAGGTTCGTCCCCCGCGCGCCGCTGCACGCGCAGGATCGACGGATAGACCGAAGAGAGTCGCTGCTCCGGGCGATCTGCGCCGCTGCCGGTTTCAAGCAGCGCCAGCGTGGCCAGCACCGCGTCGTATTGCACCATCTGCTGGCTCATGAGGCGGTGCGCAATGCGCACGTCGGCTTCGAAAGCCTGCTGCAGCTGGGCCAGCTCTGCGCGCGCGAGCCACACCGCGCCCACGGCCGTAAGGGCCAGCCATGCCAGCCACCAGCCCACCTGCGTACGCAACCACTGTTTCATGGCGCGAATTGTGCCCGCCGCGGCAAGGCCGGCCGATGTTGGCCGAGAATGCGGCCCCAGACATGGCTGAAGTGCAGGATTCCCTTTTCCCCGATCTTCCGCGCCCACCCGAGGCGCCACCAGCGGCGCCGCAAGAGCCCGAGACCGAGCCGCCCGCAAAGAAGAAACCACGCGGCGGCACTGTGGCGGCGATGGCGGCCGACCCGGCACTCATCGAGCTGGCCGCGGCGCTTCCGCCGGCGCTTCGGCTCGGTACCTCTTCATGGAGCTATCCGGGCTGGGCCAACCTGGTGTGGGACGGCGAATACGCCGAATCGGTGCTCTCGAAAAACGGGCTCGCCGCGCTGGCGCAACACCCGCTCTTTCGCACCGTGAGCCTGGACCGCAACTTCTACCGCGCGCTTACGGCAAGCCAGTACGCGCGCTATGCGGCCATGGTGCCGGACGACTTTCGCTTTGTGGTGAAGGCGCCGAGCCTGGTGACCGACGCCACGGTGCGCGACGAGAGCGGCCGTGGCACGCAGGTGAACCCGGTGTTTCTGAACAGCGAGATCGCCATCCAGGAATTCGTGCAGCCCGCGCTCGAGGGCCTCGGCCACCGCATCGGTGCGCTGGTGTTCCAGCTGAGCCCGATTCCTTCGCAACTGCTGGCCGACCAGCCCGCACTGCTCACCTGCATCGGCGACATGCTGCAGGCCCTGCCCGGCTTGCAGCAGGCGGCCCCGGACGCGGTCATTGCCGTGGAGGTGCGCGACCCCCAGCTGCTGTGCCCTGCCTTCGCCGACATGCTGCGCAGCACGGGCGCGACCTTCTGCATGGGCCTGCACGCCAAGATGCCGCCCATCGAAGACCAGTTGCCGATGCTGCGCGCGCTGTGGCACGGGCCGCTGGTGTGCCGCTGGAACCTGCATCGCCGGCACGGCCGCTTCGGCTATGAAGATGCGGAAAAACTCTATGGGCCGTTCGACAAGATCGTCGACCCCGATCCGGAAACGCGCGCGGCTTTGGCCAAGGTGATTGCAGGCACCACTGGCGCAGGCCAGCGCGCCTATGTCACCGTGAGCAACAACGCCGAAGGGTGCGCGCCGCTCACGATTGCCTCGCTGGCGCGCGACATCGTCGACCTGCCGAAGCGCTAGCGCATCAACTGGCGGCGGGCCTGGCGACGACGGTCATCTCCAGCTCGACGCTTGCGTTCTTGGGCAGCGCATACACGCCCACTGCCGTGCGCACATGCACGCCGGCATCGCCGAACACGCGGTGCAGGAGCTCCGATGCGGCATCGGCCACTTCGCTCTGCTGCGTGAAGTCGGCGGTGCACTGCACGAACACACCCACGCGCAGCAGCTTGCCGATTTCGTCGAGCGAACCGAGCTCGCGCCGCAGCAGCGTGAGGCAGCGCAAGGTGCAGATTTGCGCCGCTTCGCGGGCCTTGGCGAGCGACACCTGGTCGCCCACGCGGCCGGTGACGACAACGGTGGTTTCCACGCGCGGCACCTGGCCGCTGGTGTAGAGGGTGTTTCCGTCGCGCACCACAGGGATGTAGTTGCCGCCGGCAACAAGCTCGCCCTCGAAGCTGTGGCCCAGCTCGGCGGCAATTCGGTCGGCAATCTGGTCTCGGGTCTGCGCGGTCATACGGTTTCCATGGTTCCATCAAACGATGGCCTCATTGTCGCCATCCGCGTTTGGCGCAACAGATACAGATTGCCCAGACCCGATGCGCAACAGACGGCTTGGCGGAGCGCCTACTGCTCGATGGCGAGGTACACCCGCCCGCCCTCGATCTTCACCGGATAGCTGCGCAGGTCCTCGGTGAGCGGCGCGCACATGGCCTTGCCGGTGCGCACGTCAAAGCGGCCCTGGTGCAGCGGGCATTCGATCTCGTGGCCCTCAAGGAATCCGTCGCAAAGTCGCGCGTGGCCGTGGGTGCAGATGTTGTCGGTCGCGTGAATGCCGTCTTCGGTGCCGTACAGGGCAATGTCCCTGCCCTGCACTTCGATGCCCACCACGTCGTCGGCGGGAACCTCGTCGACCGACGCCGCGTCGATCCATGTCACTGTGGTCATAGGGTGGATGCCTTCGAAAACTTGGGGGGCTCAGATGGGATAGATGATCGAGTTGGGGATCATCTCGCTGTCGAACACGCAAAGACGTGTCGCGAACTTCAGTCCGTCAGGGGTCGCAACCACCGTGTCGATGTAGCGGCCGACGTTGAACACCGTCGAGGCCTGGTCGAGCTTGGTGCGGAACACCGCGTAGTTGGCCTCGCTGTGAATCGTGCCGTCGGCATCGACCTTGTGCACCAGCGGCAGGCCTACCACGTGGCGCTGGTAGTACGGGTCGTGAAACAGCGTTTCCTTGATGCCGTAGACCCGGTCTTCGAGCATGCCCCGGCTCTCGAAAGACAGCGTGGCAAGCGGAAGCCCGCGCTCATGGTTCTCGCGCGGCTGCAGCCTGTAGCTGCATTGCTCGATGAAGAAGGCGGGCCACAAGTCCCACTGGCCCGAATCGACGGCATGCGCATAGGCCGCGTACAGGCGCGACAGTTCAAGGTAGGTGTTGGCGTCGAGGTTCATGCCGCCTCCATCACTTCACGCCAGTAGCGGTACATGCCGCGGATCAATGTTTCGGTGACCATGTGATCGGTGTTCTCGACCTCGCGCCCGCCCAGTTCGGCCAGGGTGCGGTGGTAGGGCTTCTGCTCGAAGCCCTCTTGCGAGAACTCGATCACCTCGCCGTCGTCGGCCGAAACGAAACCGGCCGGTCCGAACAGGTTGGCCTGGCGCAGGCGCCGCTCGGTCATCTCCTCGGTGTCGTCCTCGAAGCCGAAATGCGTCCAGACGAAATCGAAGGCGTCGTGCCCCACGGGCTGGATGTGGCGCGTCGACACGCTGTTGACCTGCTGCTGCAGGATGAGGCTCGGGAACAGCGTCATCATCACCGCCGTGGGTCCGTCCCACCAGGGCTCGGGCACGATGTCCAGAAAGCGCGGGTCCTTGAGCTGCATGCTTTCCTTGAAGCTCGACACCTGCGTGACTTGCGCGGCCTTGCCGGCACTGCCGCGGGTGGAAATCATCGCGGCGTGGCGGCCACGCGAATCCATCTTGAGCTCCGACTTGTTGTCCGCACGCCAGAGCCCGAAGGTGACGAACCATGTGTGCAGGAGGCCCGGGTGGTATGGGTCCTTGATGTTCTCCTGCATCAGCTTCCAGTTGCCGGGAATGCGCTGGCGGTTGTAGCCGAGTATGGTGAGCTTGCGGCCGTCGAACAGGCGATCGAAGTAGCCAAGGATGTCGGAGCCGAGAAAGTCCTCGAAGGGCTCGATGTCGTGGTCGAACGATGCGAACACCACACCGCCGCGCGAGGCCACCTTGAGCTTGGTGAGGCCGTGCTCCTCGGTCTTGAAATCGGCCGGCATGCCGCCGTTGACCTTGCCGTCCTGCTTCACGCCGCGGCGAAATGGCACGCCCTGCAGGTCGCCCTTGAGCGTGTAGTTCCACTGGTGGTACGGACAGACGAACTCCTTTCTGTTGCCGTGGCGCTCGCGGCAGAACTGCATGCCGCGGTGGGCGCAGACGTTCTCGAACACGTGGATGGCGCCCGCTTCGTCGCGCGACATGACGACGGAGCGCTCGCCGATGGCCGTGCGCTTGAAGTCGCCCGGGTTCGGAATCTCGGCTTCCAGGCCCACGTAGCACCAGTGCTTTTCGTAGAAGAAGCGCTGCAGCTCCTTCTTGTGCAGCGCCTCGTCGGTGTAGGCCATGAAGGGAATGCGGCTGGTCTTTTCGCTTTCCCATCGCAGCTCGATCGGAAATACATCTTGCGTGCTCATCGCGGGTCTCCTTTTCTTGTCCGTCTGTCTCTGTTCTTCAGGTGCCTTGCAGGTAGAAGGCATCGGCATGGGTCTGCTCGGGTGCGAGGCCGCGCGCATGCACCAGCTGGGTCACGGCCTCGACCATCGGCGGCGAACCGCAGAGGTAGGCACGCCAGCCGTCGAGGCTGCCGGGCCCGTCGGCGCGTATGGCATCGGTGATGAGGCCCTGGCGCTGGTTCTTGCTCGCGGGGCCGGTAACGACCACCACATGCACCTTCAGTCCCGGATGCCGCGCTTGCAGTTCGGTGAGTTCGGCGAGCCCGTACACGTCGGCATCGGAGCGCACGCCGAGGTAAAGGTGAATCGGCTGCATCAGGTCGGCCTCAATCGCGCCCCGAACGATGGAGAGAATCGGTGCAAGCCCCGTTCCACCGGCCGCGCAGAGCATCGGCCCGCGGTGCTTCGTGCGCAGGTAGGCCGTGCCGAGCGGGCCGCTCACCCGCACCGAATCGCCCATGCGCAACTGTTCGAAGATGTGCGCAGTGACGCGCCCGCCGGGCACCTTGCGGATATGAAATTCAAGCTCCGCGTCGCGGCTCAATCCGGCCATGGAATACGGCCGCGCCAGGTCGGGCGCGAACTGCAATTGCGCGTACTGGCCCGGTGAAAACTCCAGCGGCTTGTTCGGCTTGAGCCGCAGGCGGCGGATGTCGTGCGTGAGCACGTCGATGCCGGTCACGGTCGCCTTAAGGATGCGCGGCGGATGCACCACCACCTCGTCGGGCTCCGGAATCTCGATGGTGCAGCTTTCGGTCAGCGTGCTCTGGCAAGCCAGCACGTAACGCTCACCCTGCCCGTCGGGGCGGATCGCGTCTTGCCCGGCGTCGAGCACCTGGCCAGCCACCACCTTGCAGCGGCAGGTTCCGCAGCGCCCCGACATGCAGCTGTAAGACACCGGCACATGGTGCTCGCGCAGCACTTCGAGCAGGTTCGCACCGGGGCGGACTTCGAGCGTGCGGGCAATCGGGTGAATGTGCAGGTCCATCGTGGGCTTTTCTTTGCGCCGGCTCAAGAGACCGGCCTGTCTCTGGAGCGGATGATGCGCGGCGAATGCAAATTGACCAATAGAATCCGGTGAATCGACCACATCACCGATATGAATAAAGGTCTGCATGCAACTCAAGGACATCGACCTCAACCTGCTGCTGGTGTTCGACCGCATGCTGGCCGAGAAGCGCGTCTCGGCGGTGGCCGAATCGCTCGGCCTTTCGCAGCCGGCCATCAGCAATGCGCTGGCGCGGCTGCGCAAGCTGCTGGGCGACGAGCTCTTCTTGCGCACGGCGCGCGGCATGGAGCCCACGCCTTTCGCGCTGCAGCTGGCCGAGCCGGTGGCCTATGCGATGGGCGCCCTGCACTCCGCCTTGAACCAGCAGGTGGTGTTCGACCCCGCCACCAGCACGCGCAGCTTCACGCTGGCGATGACCGACATCGGCGAGATCTACTTCACACCCAAGCTCATGGAAACGCTGTCTGGCACGGCGCCGGGCGTGACGATCAGCACGGTGCGCAACAACGCCGCGGCCAGCCTGCGCGATGAGCTCGAGGCCGGCCACGTCGACATTGCCATCGGTCTGCTGCCGCAGCTCAAGGCAGGCGTGTTTCAGCGCCGGCTGTTCTTGCAGCGTTATGTGTGCCTCTTCTCAAGTGCTCATCCGCTGGCGCGCAAGCGCAGCGTGTCGCTCAAGGACTTCGGCGCGGCCGACCACGTTCTGGTGCAGGCCGCCGGCACGGGCCACGGCAAGGCCGACGACGTGATGGCAGCGCAAGGCATTCAAAGGCACATTCGGCTCAGGGTGCCGCACTTCGTGGCCATCGGCCACATCCTGCGGTCGAGCGAGATGATCGCCACCGTGCCGGAGCGGCTGGCGCAGAGCATTGCGGAGCCTTTCGGGCTGGTTTGGCGCCCTCATCCGGTGCCGCTGCCGCAGATTGCAATCAACCTGTTCTGGCACGCGAAGGTGCATCGCGACCCGGGCAACCAGTGGCTGCGCGGATTGCTGTTCGACAATTTTGCGGACAGCGACTAGAGCGCGGCGGCGAAGAGCTTCAGGCGGGCCGGACCGCGGGCCACTGACCGAGCACCTCATGGATGCTCTCGCCCACGTGGCTTTCGATGAGGGCGAACGAATCCGCCCTCCACCGGACCGGCTCGATCGGATGCCGCTCGACCTTTGTGGGCGTGTAGGCCAGGGTCATGTGAGGCGTGAAGCCGTGATCGGGCTTGAAGCTCGCATCGGCCAGCGCTTCGCCAAGACGCTGCCTGAAGGCTGCCAGCGCTGATGTCCCGCTTTCGCTGCCGCACAAAACGAATGCCTTGCTCTTGTCGAACCGCATGACCTCGTCGAACACCACATCGAAAGACGGAGGCGCCACGCTCGCTGCCGCATCGATGGCGGCCTGCACCTGCTTGCGCGGCACTGCCGCCGGATAGCTGCCGAGGTGATGCAGCGTGACGTGCAGGCGATGCGCCTCGGTCAGCTTTCCCTTCAGTGCATGCCGGTCCTTGAGGCGCGCGCCCAGCGCGGCAATCGAAGCGGCGTCTTCAGCGTACGGAAAGATCGCCATGAAAAGCGAGCGAGGCAGGCGCTCCTTGCGGGGCGCTGTGCCGCGAGCACGGCGCAGGGGCGGCGGCGGAGGGTCGATACCTGGGAGAAGAAGCTGTTCGGGCATGGAAAAAATAAGAGCGTCTTCCCCCGGAGATTCGGACTGCTGCTAGGCCCATAGCTTACCGAAAGCACCCGCATCGGCCAGGCGATTTGCGTTCTTGACGAATCAGAGCGGCTACCCTATTCTCCGCGCCGTTTAGGACAGCCGTCCTAGTTGCAGGAGATACCGGATTGCAGATGACCGCCATGGCCGACAAGACCACACGCGAGCAGATCGTGGATGCTGCGGACCAGCTGTTCTACACGCGAGGTTTCGAGGCCACTTCGTTCGCCGACATTGCGAAGGTGGTGAACATTTCGCGCGGCAATTTCTATCATCACTTCAAGACCAAGGACGAAATTCTGGATGCGGTCATTGCCGCGCGCCTTGGCCAGACGCGCGGCATGCTGGCGCAATGGGAAGCATGCGGTCCTGATCCCACAAGCCGCATCCGAAGCTTCATTCACATCCTGGTTGCCAACCAATCTCTCATCATGCGGCACGGCTGCCCGGTGGGCACGCTGTCTACCGAACTCGCCAAGCTGGACCATCCCTCGCTGAAGCAGGCCAACGGCCTGTTCACCCTGTTCCGCGTCTGGCTGCGAAAGCAGTTCGCGCTGCTGGGCCGCAAGGCCGATGCCGATGCGCTCGCCATGCACCTGCTCGCCCGGAGCCAGGGCGTGGCCGTGCTGGCCAATGCCTTTCGCGACAAGTCCTTCGTGCAGCAGGAAGTGCGGCAGCTGTGCGAGTGGCTCGAGTCCTGCGCGCGCAAGCCAGCCACCAGCAACCGCTGACCTCCAGGTTCATCATCTCTGCAAAAAGAAAAACCCATGTTCATCGTGCTCCTCAAGTTCTCAAGCAACAAGGCGAATGCAGCCCAGTGGATGGAAGGCCACAAGGCATGGCTGCAGCGCGGTTTCGACGACGGCGTGTTCATGCTCGCCGGCAGCCTCAAGCCCAACCTGGGGGGTGCCGTGCTCGCGCACCGCACGACCATGGACGAGTTGCAGGCGCGGGTCGATGCCGATCCGTTCGTTGCCGAGAAGGTCGTGAGCGCCGAGATCATGGAAATTGCGCCGGCCCGCGCCGACGAGCGGCTCGGCTTTCTGCTGGGCTGATATCCCTACACACCTACAGCCACAGCCACCCGATGACTGCATTGATCAACGGCCCAGACGGCCAACCACGCTGCCGCTGGTGCGCAACCGCGCCCGAATTCCTTGCCTACCACGACACTGAATGGGGCTTTCCGGTAGCCGACGACCGCCGCTTGTTCGAGAAGCTCTGCCTGGAAGGTTTCCAGTCGGGCCTGAGTTGGCGCACCATCCTTGCCAAGCGGGAAAACTTCCGCGCGGCGTTCCACGGATTCGACTTCGACAAGGTGGCCCGCTTCACCGCGAAAGACGTCGAGCGCCTGCTGCAAGACGCGGGCATCGTCCGGCATCGGGGCAAGATCGAGGCGGTGATCCACAATGCCGCCCGTGCGCAAGAACTGGTCGCGAGCCACGGCTCGCTGGCGGCCTTCTTCTGGAGCCATGAGCCCGATGCCGACTCGCTTGCGGAACCGCAGAGCGCTTCGACCTCGGAGGCTTCCATCGCGCTTTCCAAAGCATTGAAGAAGCTCGGCTGGAAGTTCGTCGGGCCGACGACCGTGTACGCCTTCATGCAGGCCATGGGCCTCATCAACGACCATGCGCAAGGGTGTGTGGTCCGGGCAAAGGCGGCGCGTGGTCGCAGCGCGTTCCAAAAGCCGCGAGCACGCCCAATCGCCGATTGACAAAGGCGCGGAACTCGCGCGTGCGCCGCGGCTCTGACAAGCCATGCACGCCACGCCAGAACCAGGATCTGTCCGGGTCGAATCCGCACCGGATCGAGCACCGTCCGAACGGGCTGGCCGTGCGGCCGGCCTTCCACGGCGCACCGTTGCCGCGGCAATGGTCGTCTTTCCCGCGCTCTGGCTGGGTGCCCGTGCCCAGCCCGCAGCGGCCCGAATGGCCACGCCATCGCAAACCGAAGGGCCGTTCTATCCCGTCCGCCTGCCGAGCGATTCCGACAACGACCTGCTGCGCAACGGCACGCTGAACTACCGCGGTGGCCAGCCCGCGTGGGTCGACGGCTCGGTGACCGACCTGGACGGCAAGCCGCTGCGCGGCGCGCAGATCGAGATCTGGCAATGCGACGAAAACGGCCATTACCACCACCCCGGCGACGGTGATCGCGCCGATGCGGCCTTTCAAGGCTTTGGCCGCGTGGCAGTCGGCGAGGACGGCAGCTACCGCTTCCGCACCATCCGGCCCGTGCCCTACAGCGGCCGGACGCCGCACATTCACGTCAAGGTGAAGCTGGGCACGCGTGAACTGCTGACCACGCAGCTCTACGTGGCCGGCGACCCGGGCAACGCGCGCGACTTTCTCTGGCGCAACCTTCCCCAAGCTGCGAGGGACGCTATCACGGTGCCTTTCGAGCGCGGGGCGGACGGGCTGCGGGCACGTTTTCCGATCGTGGTCGCGGCTTGAGTGCGCCCGGGCTTGGCGACAGCGCCGCCTGAACGCGCTGTCGCAAAAAGGCGGGCGTTTGTATCTTTTCGTACAAGCGCGTACTCCATCCGCCTACAGCCGGCGATCGGCAAAAATAAACAATGCCGGCATGGTGGAACTGGACGACTCAGATCAGCATGCCCTGGCCGCGCAGGCGGCAGAGTGGCGCAGGCGCGCGCTTCGCGGAGACCGGCATGCACGCGGCATCGCCCATGCCCTTGAGGTGAAGGTACGAAAGCTTCGCGGCGATGTACCACCCATGAATTACGACCTGGACACCCGGCCACTCGCACCGTGGCAACCTTCCCGGCGCTGGTGGAACCCCTGGAAGCGCAACTAGGAACAAAAAAAAGCCGCTGGGAGCAGCGGCTTTTTTATGGAGAAGCGAGCCTCACTCCCACTCGATCGTTGCCGGCGGCTTGCTCGACACGTCGTACGTCACCCGGTTGATGCCGCGCACCTCATTGATGATGCGGCCCGACACCTTCTTGAGCAGCGCATAAGGCAGCTCGGCCCAGTCGGCGGTCATGAAGTCGCTGGTCTGCACGGCGCGCAGCGCGACCACGTAGTCGTAGGTGCGGCCGTCGCCCATCACGCCCACGCTCTTCACGGGCAGGAACACGGTGAATGCCTGGCTCGTGAGGTCGTACCAGGTCTTGCCGGTGGCGTCGTCCTTGAAGTTGCGCAGCTCCTCGATGAAGATTGCGTCGGCGCGGCGCAGCAGGTCCGCGTATTCCTTCTTCACTTCGCCGAGGATGCGAACGCCCAGGCCCGGGCCGGGGAACGGATGGCGGTACACCATCTCCGGCGGCAGGCCGAGTGCCACGCCCAGTTCGCGCACTTCGTCCTTGAAGAGGTCGCGCAGCGGCTCGAGCAGCTTGAGGCCGAGCTGCTCGGGCAGGCCGCCCACGTTATGGTGGCTCTTGATGGTGACGGCCTTCTTGCTCTTGGCACCGCCCGATTCGATGACGTCCGGGTAGATGGTGCCTTGCGCGAGGAAGGTGGCGCCTTTGTGGCCTCCATCGCCCGCCTTGAGCTTGGCGGCTTCCTGCTTGAACACGGTAACGAACTCGCCGCCGATGATCTTGCGCTTGGCTTCAGGGTCGCTCACGCCGGCAAGCTTGCCGAGGAACAGGTCGCTGGCGTCGACGCGAATCACCTTCGCGTGCAGCTTGCCTTCGAACATCTCCATGACCATGTCGCCTTCGTTCAGGCGCAAGAGGCCGTGGTCGACGAACACGCAGGTCAACTGGTCGCCAATGGCGCGGTGGATGAGCGCGGCAGCCACGCTCGAATCCACGCCGCCCGAGAGGCCGAGGATGACTTCTTCATCCCCCACCTGCTCGCGGATCTTCTGCACGGCTTCGGCGATGTGGTCGCGCATGACCCAGTCGGGCTTCGCCTCGCAGATGCCGAGCACGAAGCGATCGATGATCGCCTTGCCCTGTACGGTGTGCGTGACTTCGGGGTGGAACTGCAGCGCGTAGTAGCGGCGCGCCTCGTCGGCCATGCCGGCAATGGGGCAGCTCTCGGTGCTGGCCATGAGCTTGAAGCCGGGCGGCAGCTCGGTGACCTTGTCGCCGTGGCTCATCCACACGTTGAGCATGCCGAAGCCTTCGGGCGTGGTGAAGTCGGCAATGTCTTTCAAGAGCGCGGTGTGGCCATGGGCGCGCACGGACGCAAAGCCGAACTCGCGCTTGTGGCCGCCCTCGACCTTGCCGCCGAGCTGGTGCGCCATGGTCTGCATGCCGTAGCAGATGCCGAGCACCGGCACGCCCAGGTCGAACACGGCTTGCGGGGCCTTGTCGGTGGTTTCTTCGTACACGCTCGCGTGGCTGCCCGAAAGAATCACGCCCTTGAGGTGGCCGTCGGCTGCGTATTCGCGCACCCATTCGTCGGTCACGTCGCAAGGGTGCACTTCGCTGAGCACGTGTGCTTCGCGCACGCGGCGTGCGATGAGCTGCGTGACTTGCGAGCCGAAATCGAGAATGAGGATCTTGTCGTGTTGCATGGAGAAGACTCGGTCAGAGCGTTGAAATGTCGAACAGCCTGACGCCCGCCTTGGGCGCAGCCTGGATGAGTTGCTCGTCGAAGGTGGCGAGCGGGAGATTGAGTGATCGTGCGAGCCAGAGGTATCCCGCGTCGTAGAGCGAGACACCCACATCGATGGCCACGGCGAGCACGGCCTTGTGTTGCGCCGGCGCGAGTTCGTGCAGTTCGACGCGATGGCGGATGGCATCGAGCACGCTCCACAGCCCTTCGACGGCCGAAGGAGGAATGCGGCCGCTGCGAACGCCGTTGGCAAGGATGTTGGCGCACTCCCATTGCCAGGCGTTGGGCGCCTGCGGCTCCACCTCGTCGCGGCGAATGGCGGCGTAGAGCTTGCGGGTGTGTTCGCTGGCGTGGTCGGGCAGCAGCCAGGCGGCGGTGACGGAAGCGTCCATGACGAAGGCTGTCACGATTGGCGCCCTTCGTCGAGCAACGCGCGCACGGGCTGGCCGGGCTTGATGCTGGCGTGCAGCACGTCGATCTGGCCGAGTTCGCGTTCGATCTGCTCGTCGGTGATGACGGGCTTGCGCCGCACCGGCAGCATGCGCACCACCTCCTTGCCGTGGCGGGTGATGCGAACCTCCTCGCCCTTTTCGACCATGTCGATCAGGGCAGAGAAGTTGTTCTTGGCTTCGGCGATGCCGATGGATTGCATTTGGGCCAGAAAGTTTGAATCTGGCCCAAATTCTAATCCCAATCTGGCCTGACTTTCAAGATCTGGCCAGAATGAGCTTAGGCGGGCGCCGGGCCGCCCCAAGCCGGCCTGCGGCCCCCTCGGGGGGCAGCGACCCACACGCAGTGGGGGAGCGTGGGGGCCACAATCACTCGGCGCGGTAGTTCGGCGCTTCCTTGGTGATCTGCACGTCGTGCACGTGGCTCTCACGAATACCGGCGGTGGTGATCTCGACGAACTCGGCCTTGTTCTTCATCTCTTCGATGGTGGCGCAGCCGCAGTAGCCCATGCTGGCACGCAAGCCGCCCGACATCTGGTACACGATGGAAACCATCGAGCCCTTGTACGGCACACGGCCTTCGATGCCCTCAGGCACCAGCTTGTCGGCATTGGGATTGCCGGTGGTCGACTCCTGGAAGTAGCGGTCGGCACTGCCCTGCTGCATGGCGCCAATGGAGCCCATGCCGCGGTAGCTCTTGTAGCTGCGGCCCTGGAACAGAACGATCTCGCCGGGGGCTTCTTCGGTGCCCGCGAACATGCCACCCATCATCACGGTGCTTGCGCCCGCGGCAATGGCCTTGGCGATGTCGCCCGAATAGCGGATGCCGCCGTCGGCGATCAGCGGAATGCCGGTGCCCTGCAGCGCGGTGGCCACGTTGTCCACGGCCATGATCTGCGGCACGCCCACGCCGGCAACGATGCGCGTGGTGCAGATAGAACCCGGGCCGATGCCGACCTTGACGGCGTCCGCGCCGGCGTCAGCCAGCGCACGCGCTGCGTCGCCGGTGGCAATGTTGCCGCCGATCACGTCGACCTGCGGATAGTTCTTCTTGACCCAGCGCACGCGCTCGATCACGCCGGCGCTGTGGCCATGCGCGGTGTCGACCACGATGGCATCGACGCCGGCCTTGACCAGCGCCTCGACGCGTTCTTCGGTGCCCGCACCCACGCCGACTGCCGCGCCCACGCGCAGGCGGCCGCTCGGGTCGCGCGCCGCATTGGGAAAGCTGGTCTGCTTGGTGATGTCCTTGACGGTGATCAGGCCCTTGAGCTCCCACGCACTGTTGATGACCAGCAGGCGTTCAAGCTTGTGCTTGTTGAGCAGCGCCTTGGCTTCAGCAAGGGTGGTGCCGTCGGGCACCGTGATGAGCTTTTCGCGCGGCGTCATGATCTCGCTCACCGGCACGTCCAGGCGGCTCTCGAAGCGCAGGTCGCGCCCCGTGACGATGCCCACCACCTTGCCGCCGTCGAGCACCGGAAAGCCCGAGATGCCCAGCTCGTCGGACAGCTGCATGACCTGCAGCACCGTGTGCGTGGGTGTGATCACCACCGGGTCGCGCAGCACGCCGGATTCGTAGCGCTTCACCTTGGCAACCTGCGCAGCCTGCTCGGCCGCGGTGAAGTTCTTGTGCACGATGCCGATGCCGCCTTCTTGCGCAATGGCGATCGCGAGGCGAGCCTCGGTCACGGTGTCCATCGCGGCGGAAACCAGCGGCAGATTGAGCGCGATGTTGCGGGAGAAGCGGGTGGCGAGGGAGGTGTCCTTGGGCAGGACCTGGGAGAACGCTGGCACCAACAACACGTCGTCGAAGGTGAGCGCTTTGCCGAGAAGGCGCATGGGTGAAGCTCCAAAAGACGGATTGTAACGATGCCCGGTACTTACCCGCCCCCTGAGGGGGCTTCGACCGATATCGGCGCGGGTTGCGAGAGCGTCAAACGTCGCCAATTCCCAACTCGGCGGCGTGGAAAGCGTGGGCCTTTCGTGTTGCAAAACGTAAGGCCCAGCTAAACTCGCCGCATGAAATTCGCGCATTGGCTCGTACTGGGATGTGTTTGCCTGCTGCCGCTGTCGGCCAGCGCGCAATGGCAATGGATCGACAAGAGCGGCAAGAAGGTCTTCAGCGACCAGGCACCGCCGCCCGATATTCCCGAGAAGAACATCCTGCGCCGCGCAGGCTCGCCGCCCCCGGCCCGCACCGGTTTTGGCTCGGCTCCCGCCGAGGGTGCCGCCTCCGACGAGGCAGCCGCCCCCAAGGCCCGCGAAGCCGCCGCAGCGCCCAAGCCGCCGGCGGTCGACAAGGAGCTCGAGGAAAAGACCAAGAAGGCACAGGCTGAAGAAAAAGCCAAGCAGGCCGCCGAGGCTGAGAAAAACGCCAAGATCAAGGCCGAGAACTGCGAGCGCGCACGCCAGGGCAAGGCCACGTTCGATAGCGGCATCCGCGTGGCCAAGGTCAACGCCAAGGGCGAGCGCGAAATCATGGACGATGCCGCTCGCGCCGCCGAGCAGAAGCGCCTTCAGTCGATCATCCAGAGTGACTGCAAGTAGTCTCGAAGACTCAGTAGCCGGCCTTGCCGCCCTTGCGGCGGTTTGCAAAAAGGCCGGTACCCCGCGCGCCCTGCCGCTGAAAGCGCTCGCGGCGCGCCACCTTGGGGTCCACCGCCAAGGGCCGGCATAACTCGATGCGGTCGCCGTCCTTGAGCGGTTGGTTCCATTCGACTTCCCTGCCCCAGATTCCGGGCGTCATGGCCTGGCGCCAATCCATTTGCGGGAAGCGCTGCGCGAGGTCGCTGGCCTTCACGGCATCGTCCACCGTGGCCTCGGGCGGCAGCCGCAGCACTTGCTCGAACACCTCGCGCGGCGCGGGCGAGCAGCTCAGCGTGACTTCGATCATCCTTCCTTGCCGTAGACCTGCTCGGCGCGCTTCACGAAAGCCTCGACCAGGCTGGAGGCAACGGTGTCGAACACCGGCCCCACCAGCGCCTGCAGCGCAAAGTTGCTGAAGCCGTAGCTCATGTGCAGCTCGACCCGGCAGGCCCGGTCGCCGGGCTCGCCCACGGGCGCAAACTTCCAGATGCCGTCGAGGTTGGAAAACGGCCCGTCGACCAGCTTGAGGTGCACTTCGCGCCCCGGTACGTGGCTGTTGCGGGTGGTGAAGCTCTGGTGAAGGCCGGCAAAAGCCAGGCCGACTTCGGCGGTCATGCCGGCCTCGTCTTCCTCGATGACCCGGGCCTTGTCGCACCAGGGCAGGAACTGCGGATACTTCTCCACATCGGTGACGAGCGCGTACATCTCTTCGGCGCTGTACCAGATGAGGACGGACTTGTTGACGGTTTTCATAGAATCGGGACAGCGTGCGCGACGGATTGTATTGAAGCCATGCGTCCCCATCTTTCCGAGCCATGGCCACCAAGAAACAAGATACCTCCTCCCGCATTGCCGACAACAAGAAGGCCGCGTACAACTATTTCTTCGAAGAACGCTTCGAGGCCGGCATCGTCCTCGAGGGCTGGGAAGTCAAGTCCCTGCGCGAAGGCAAGGTGCAGCTGACCGACGGCTACGTGGTGATCCGCGACGGCGAGCTGTTCGTTGTCGGCCTGCAGATCAACCCGCTCAAGAGCGCGTCGACCCACGTCAATCCTGACTCCGTCCGCACCAAGAAGTTGCTGCTGCACAAGGAAGAAATCCGCCGGCTGGTCGGCAAGGTTGAACAAAAGGGCTACACGCTGGTGCCGCTCAACCTGCATTGGAAGGCGGGCAAGGTCAAATGCGAGATTGCGCTCGCCAAGGGCAAGGCCGAGCACGACAAGCGCGACACCATCAAGGACCGCGAAGGCAAGCGCGAGGTGGAGCGCGCCATGAAAAGCCGCAGCCGCTAGTTTCTTTTTTGCGCGGCATGGAATAAAACGCCACTGCGGGTGTTTATGCGGTGCCGCCGGATGGTCGGTGCACCGAACCAGGAGTCTTCCATGTCGCCTCTTCGCGTTTCTTCCGCCGGCCTTGCCGCGGCGCTGCTCGGCAGCGTGCTCGCACTTCCCGTTCTCGCCCAGCCCAAGCCCGCGGGCGGCGCGCTGGTCGGCCCGAACGGCATGACCCTCTACACCTTCGACAAGGACACGGCTGGCAGCGGCAAGTCGGCATGCAATGGGGGCTGCGCGGCCAACTGGCCACCCTTCATGGCCACGGACGCCGACAAGCCGGCCGGCGACTTCACCCTCGTCACGCGGGACGACGGCAAGAAGCAGTGGGCTGCCAAGGGCTGGCCGCTCTACTACTGGGCCAAGGACACCAAGCCGGGCGACAAGACCGGCGACGGCGTTGGCGGGGCCTGGAAAACCGCCAAGCCCTGAGTGCACGTGATGTTTTGCTGAACTCGCGACGCCCGCCTACCGCGATTTGCCTTGAGGCCGGCATAAACTGCCGGCTCGCGCATCCAACTGGCTTGTGTTCGCGATTTTTCAACTGAAGGAGAAACTGCATGAAATTGCTCAGCGCCTCGATCCTCGCGGCGGCATTGCTCGCCGGCTGCGGTGGCATGTCCAACAAGACCGCCAGCGCACCCGACACCCCCACTCGCACCGCCGACGGCGTGCTCGTCGGACCGAACGGCATGACGCTCTACACCTTCGCCCGCGATACGCCCGGCGCCGGCACCTCCGCCTGCAACGCCCAGTGCGCCGCCAACTGGCCGCCGCTCCCCGTGGCCGAAACCGCCAAGCCCATGGGCGGCTACACCATCATCGTGCGCGAAGACGGCAAGAGGCAGTGGGCCTACAAGGGTTCTCCGCTCTACTACTGGACGAAGGACAGCAAGCCGGGCGACAAGACCGGCGATGGCGTCCTGAACGGCGCCTGGAAGGTTGCCCGCCCCTGAGGCCAGCCATCCGCTGAATGCAAAAGGCCCCGGCGAAAGTCGGGGCCTTTTTCTTTTTAGGGTTCGCCTAGTGCGCGCTGGGCAGCACGCTGTCCGCCGCCGTGGTGCGCCGTCCGCGCAATGCGAGCAGCTCGTTGAACACCAGTGCGCCAATGACCAGCGCGCCACCGGTCAGCACACTGGGCGCGGGCGTTTCGCCGGCACCGAGCCACGCCAGCGCAATGCCGAAGATCACCTCGAGCAACGCGAGCAAGGCGACCTCAGGCGCCTTCAGCACCCGCGCGCAAAGCACCGAAAGCACGCACGGAATTGCCAACTGGAACACGCCCAGGAAGGCAAGCAGGCCGAGGTCGTGCGCGTTCGCCTGAAAAGGCAGCGCAAAGGGCAGTGTGAACAGCGCGCTGAGCGCCGCGCCGATGAGCACCGCGGGAACCAGGTCGATGTCTTGCCCCTTGGCATTCGCATGCTGAACCACCGTCCAGTTGGTGGCACCGGCCAGTGGCACGCAAAGCGCCACCAGGGTTCCAAGCAGCGATCCGCCCGCCGCCCCGCCCTGCACCAGCTGCGTGCCGTACATCCACGCAATGCCGAGCCCGGCCACCACGATGGCGAGCCAGGTTCGAACGGGCAGCCGGTGGCCGATGAAAATGCGCGCGGCCAACGCCGTGAACAACGGCCCGAGCGCCATGGTCACCAGCACGCTGGCAGTGGAAGCCAGCGTGAGCGCCACCATGAAGGCGGTGAACATCACCGTCCAGCAGACGCCCGAAATCCACAGCGCGCGGCCGCCGCGCCGTATCTGCGAAAACACCGCCCGGCCCCGCCAAAGCGGCAAGATCACCAGCAGCGCAAGCAGCGTGAAGAGGCTGCGCCAGAAGGTGATCTCGAAACTGTGCGCCTGCGCAAGGTGCCGCGTGACGACGCCCGCCGTGGCCCACATCAGGGTCACGGCGACCATCATCCACACGGCCCCTCCGTGCGTCAGGCGCAGCATCGGTGGTCGGTGTCGGTGCCGGCGATCAGCTCGCCGTTTCGCGGCTGGCGCGCTTGCGGTCGCTTTCCTTCAGGAAACGCTTGCGCAGGCGCACGCTCTTGGGCGTGATTTCGACCAGCTCGTCGTCCTCGATGAACTCGACGCCGTATTCCAGCGTGAGGTCGATCGGGGGCGTGATCTTGATCGCATCTTCCTTGCCGCTCACGCGGAAGTTGGTCAGCTGCTTCGTACGCGTGGCGTTCACCACGAGGTCGTTGTCGCGGCTGTGGATGCCGACGATCATGCCTTCGTACACCGGATCGTTGGCCTTCACGAACATGCGGCCGCGGTCGTCCAGCTTGCCCAGGGCGTAGGTGAAGATTTCACCGTCGTCCATCGAGATCAGCACGCCGTTCTTGCGGCTGCCGATGTCACCCTTGTGCGGTTCGTAGCTGTCGAAGATGTTGCTGATGAGGCCCGAGCCGCGCGTCAGGTTCAGGAACTCGTTCGTGAAGCCGATCAGGCCGCGCGCCGGAATGCGGTACTCGAGACGAACACGGCCGCGGCCGTCCGGTTCCATGTTGACCAGTTCGCCCTTGCGCTCGCCCAGTGCCTGCATCACGCCGCCCTGGTGCTGTTCTTCGATGTCGGCCGTGACCAGCTCGATGGGCTCGTGCTTCTCGCCGTTCACGGTGCGGAACACCACGCGCGGCTTCGACACGGCCATTTCGTAGCCTTCGCGGCGCATGTTTTCCAAGAGGATGGTCAGGTGCAGTTCACCGCGGCCCATCACTTCGAAAATACCTTCTTCGTCGGTTTCGTTCACGCGCAGCGCAACGTTGTGCTGCAGCTCCTTCTGCAGGCGGTCCCAGATCTGGCGGCTGGTGACGAACTTGCCTTCTCGTCCGGCCAGCGGGCTGGTGTTCACGCAGAAGTTCATGGTCAGGGTCGGCTCGTCGACCTTGAGCATGGGCAGCGGCGCGGGCTTGTCCTTGTCGGTCACGGTGACGCCGATGCCGATGTCGGCGATGCCGTTGATCAGCACGATTTCGCCGGGGCCGGCTTCAGTCGATTGCACGCGGTCCAGGCCTTGGAAAGTCAGCACCTGGTTGACGCGGCCCTTGACGGTCTTGCCGTCCGGACCTTCCATGACCAGCACGTCAGTCATGGGCCGGAGCGTGCCCTGGCTGATGCGGCCCACGCCGATGCGGCCGACGAAGGTCGAGAAGTCGAGGGCGGAAATCTGCAGCTGCAGCGGCGCGTCCGGGTCACCCTTTTGCGACGGAACGTGCTTCAGGATGGTGTTGAACAGGGCCGACATGTCGGGGCCCCACTGTTCACCAGGAGCGCCCTCTTCCAGCGACGACCAGCCGTTGATGCCCGAGGCGTAGACCACGGGGAAGTCGAGCTGTTCGTCGGTCGCGCCGAGCTTGTCGAACAGGTCGAAGGCGGCGTTGACCACCTTGTCGGGGTTGGCGCCCGGCTTGTCGACCTTGTTCACGACCAGGATCGGCTTGAGGCCGAGGGCCAGCGCCTTCTTGGTCACGAAGCGGGTCTGGGGCATCGGGCCTTCTTGTGCGTCGATCAGCAGCACCACGCCGTCGACCATGGACAGCGCGCGCTCCACTTCACCGCCGAAGTCCGCGTGGCCGGGGGTGTCGACGATGTTGATGTGCGTGCCTTCCCAGGTCACGGCGCAGTTCTTGGCCAGGATGGTGATGCCACGTTCTTTTTCGATGGCGTTGTTGTCCATCACCGTGTCGACCACTTTCTCGTGCTCGGCAAAGGTGCCCGACTGGCGCAGCAGCTGGTCGACCATCGTGGTCTTGCCATGGTCCACGTGGGCAATGATGGCGATATTGCGGATTTGCTTGGTACTCATGGTGTCGCTTCGGTCTGTTGTGCGTTCAAAAGAATTTGCTGGATTTCGATGGGGTTCAGCAAGCGCCCCGGAATCAATTCGTTGGCCGTGATGTGGGCCGTTCCCAGGAAGGCCGGCGGTTCGATGCCGAACACCGCCACCTCGTCGGCATCGGCCCAGCTGCCGCGGCGGCGCAGGCCCGAGAGAAAACGTGCCGCATCTTCGTTGCCGAGCATGACGCGGCTGTGGCCGTCCACCAGGGATTCGGCAGGCAGGAGTTGTGCCAGGCGCTCTTCCTCGCCCATGGCCTCGAGCGCCTCGAGCGTGACGCACTGCGCCTCGCCGAAGCCGCCGGTTGCCGTGCGGCGCAGCGAGGTCAGGTGCGCGCCGCAACCCAGGGCTTCGCCGATGTCTTCACCCAAGGTGCGAATGTAGGTGCCCTTGCTCACCGAGGCAACGATCCGCAGGGCGGTTTCGTCCGTTCGCGTGATGCTCAGCCGATGAATGACCACGTCGCGTGGCGCACGCTCTATTTCAATGCCTTCGCGCGCGTATTCGTACAGCGCCTTGCCGTCTTTCTTGAGCGCGCTGTGCATCGGCGGAACCTGGCGGATCGGGCCGGTGAACTGCGCCTCGACACGGGCCAGGTCTTCAGGCGTGACGTGCACCGGGCGCTCGGCGATGACCTCGCCCTCGGCGTCCGCGGTGGCGGTCTTCACGCCAAGGCGGGCTGTGGCCACGTAGGTCTTGTCTGCGTCGAGGTGCAACTGGCTGAACTTGGTGGCTGCGCCAAAGCACAGGGGCAGCACACCGGTCGCGAGTGGATCGAGCGTGCCGGTATGGCCCGCTTTTTCGGCGCGCAGCAACCACTTGGCCTTTTGCAGGGCCTGGTTGCTGGAAAGTCCCAGCGGCTTGTCGAGCAACAACACCCCATGCACAGGGCGCCGCTGCACCCTTGTGCGTGGCGCGTTCATGGCTAGTCGTCTTTCGAACGCGAAGCGACGGCCTGCGCAATGAGCGCATTCATGTCGGCCGCACGCTCGGTGGTGCGGTCGAACAGGAAGTGCAGCGTTGGCACGGTGTGGATGTGCAGGCGCTTGAACAGACCATTGCGGAGGAACCCCGCGGCCTGGTTCAGCGCTTCGGTGGTTTCGTCCACGTCGCCTGTGAGCACGCTGAAGAACACCTTCGCATGCGCATAGTCGGGCGTGACCTCGACCGCCTGGATCGTGACCATGCCCACGCGCGGATCCTTCAACTCGCGCGCGATCAGCTCCGTCAGATCGCGCTGGATCTGATCGGCAACCTTGAACGCGCGGTTGGGGGCGGCGGCTTTTCTTTTCGGCATGGACTCTCTCGCGTCGAACGCTTACAGCGTACGGGCGATTTCCTTGATTTCAAAGAACTCGAGCTGATCGCCCTCTTTGATGTCGTTGTAGTTCTTGAGCTTGATACCGCACTCGAAGCCTTCGCGGACTTCGCGAACATCGTCCTTCATGCGCTTGATCGAGTCGACTTCGCCGGTGTAGATCACCACGTTGTCGCGCAGCAGGCGGAAATGCGCGCTGCGGTTGACCGAACCCGAGGTGATGTACGAACCCGCGACCGTACCGATCTTCGAGGCCACGAACACCGTGCGGATCTCGGCCGAGCCGATGATTTCCTCGCGGCGCTCCGGTGCCAGCATGCCCGACATCGCAACCTTGATCTCGTCCACAGCGTCGTAAATGATGCTGTAGTAGTTCAGCTGCACGCCATTGCCTTCGGCCAGCTTGCGCGCACCGGCATCGGCACGCACGTTGAAGCCGATCACGATGGCCTTGGAGGCGATGGCGAGGTTGATGTCGCTTTCGCTGATGCCGCCGACGCCGGCGTACACGATCTGCACCTTGACCTCTTCGTTCGCCAGCTTGAGCAGCGATTGGGCCAACGCTTCCTGCGAGCCCTGAACGTCGGCCTTGATGATGATGCGCAGCGTCTGCACTTCGCCGGCCGAAAGGTCGGTGAACATGTTCTGCAGGTTCGCGGCCTGGGCCTTCGCCAGCTTGGTGTTGCGGAACTTGCCGGCACGGTAGGTGGCAATTTCGCGCGCACGGCGCTCGTCGCTCATCACCATGAACTCGTCGCCCGCTTGCGGCACTTCGGTCAGGCCCTGGATCTCGACCGGGATCGACGGACCCGCGGTCTTGATGGTCCGGCCGTCTTCGTCGAGCATGGCGCGCACGCGGCCATAGGTCGAGCCGGCCAGCACCACGTCGCCGGTCTTGAGCGTGCCGGACTGAACCAGCACGGTTGCGACCGGGCCGCGGCCCTTGTCAAGCTGGGCTTCGATGACCAGGCCCTTGGCGGCGGCATCCACCGGCGCCTTGAGTTCCAGCACTTCGGCCTGCAGCAGCACCTGTTCGAGCAGGTCGTCGATGCCCTGGCCCGTCTTGGCGGACACCGGCACGAACGGCACGTCGCCGCCGTACTCTTCAGGCACGACCTCTTCGGCCACCAGTTCCTGCTTCACGCGGTCCGGGCTGGCGTCGGGCTTGTCGATCTTGTTGATGGCAACCACGATCGGCACACCGGCAGCTTTCGCGTGCTTGATGGCTTCCTTGGTCTGCGGCATGACGCCGTCATCGGCCGCCACCACCAGGATGACGATGTCGGTGGCCTGCGCACCGCGGGCACGCATGGCCGTGAAGGCCTCGTGACCCGGGGTGTCGAGGAACGACACCATGCCGCGCTCGGTTTGCACGTGGTACGCACCAATGTGCTGCGTGATGCCGCCGGCTTCGCCCGCGGCAACCTTGGCACGGCGGATGTAGTCCAGCAGCGAGGTCTTGCCGTGGTCGACGTGGCCCATGACGGTCACGACCGGTGCGCGCGGCAGCGCTTCGGCGGTTTGCGCGCCCACGTCCTCGTCGGTGAAGGCTTCCGGGTCGTCCAGCGCGGCAACCACCGCGTTGTGGCCCATTTCCTCCACCAGGATCATGGCGGTGTCCTGGTCGAGCGACTGGTTGATGGTCGCCATCTGGCCCAGCTTCATGAGCTGCTTGATGACTTCCTGCGCCTTGACGGCCATCTTGTGCGCGAGCTCGGCCACTGTGATGGTTTCGGGCACGTGCACTTCAAGAATGCGCGCCTCGACCGGTGCGGCCTGCACATGCTCTTCGTGGCCTCCACGGTCATTGCTGCCACGGCGGCCACGCGGGCCTCCGCGCCAGTTGCCGCGGCCGACACCACCGCTGGCATCGCCGCGGGTCTTGATTTCCTTCTTCTTGGCAGGATCGCCAGCCCAGCTCGACGAGAGCTTGGCCGACTTGACTTCCTTGCCGGCACCGGCGGCGCCAGGCGCTGCGGGAGCTCCGGCTGCGGCGGGCGCACCGGGGCGAGCCGCGGGCGCGGCCGGCTTGTGCAGCGTGCCCTTGACCGCGGCCTTTTCGGGCTGCGGCTTCTCGGGCGCCTTGTGCGGCACCAGCACGCGGGCCGGTGCGTTCATCATGGCGCGAATGGCTTCGGCTTCGGCGAGTGCCTTGCGGCGACGCTCGTCGAGGTCCTTGGCGCGGGCGGCTTCCTCGTCGGCACGGGCCTTCGATTCAGCGGCGGCCTTGGCCTTCGCGTCTTCCTTGGCTTGCGTGGCGGCGGTCTGGGCGGCCAGCTTGGTGTCTGCAGCTTGCTGCTCCGCGGCAGCGGCTGCGGCGGCCGCAGGTGCTGCCACCGGCTTGGCCGCTTCCTTGGCGGGCGCGGCGGCGGCTTCGGCAGCAGCCTTTTTCTCGGCGGCGACGCGGGCGGCTTCCTGCTCGGCCTGTTCGGCGCGCTCGGCCTTTTCGGCCTGTTCGCGTTCGCGGGCTTCGGCTTCTTCACGCAGGCGGCGCTTCTCGGCCAGTTCTTCTTCCTGGCGGCGGATCAGCTCGGCCTGGCGGCGCGCCTCTTCCTCGCGGCGGGCCAATTCGGCCTCGTCGATGCGGGGTGCGGCGGGTGCCGCGGCGGGCGCTTCGGCCACAGGTTGCGCTTCGGGCACGGCCGGGTGGCCGTCGTCACGCTGGATGAAGGTGCGCTTCTTGCGCACTTCGACCTGGATGGTGCGGGCGCGGCCGGTGGCGTCGGCCTGCTTGATCTCGCTGGTCGACTTTTTCGTCAGCGTGATCTTCTTGCGCTCGGGCTCGGCGGTGCCGTGGCTGGCTTTGAGAAAGCCGAGCAGGCGCTGCTTGTCAGCCTCGGTGAGTGCATCGGTGGGTGCCGCTTTGGGCACGCCTGCGCTCTTGAGCTGGTCAAGCAAGGTTTCGGGAGTCTTCTTGAGCTCGTTCGCGAACTCGGCGACAGTGGTACTGGACATATTGGTTTCGTGCCTCCATGACCATCACTCTTGGCCGGCGAACCAATGTTCGCGGGCTTTCAAGATGAGGGCTTTGGCGTCATCGGCGCTGTGGCCGGTGATCTCGGTGAGTTCATCGACCGCGAGGTCGGCGAGGTCGTCGCGGGTGTGCACACCCGCCTCGGCCAGCTTGGGAATCAGCTCGGGGTCGAGGCCTTCGAGGTCGCGCAGATTCTGCGAGACGGTCTCGACGCCCTCTTCCTTGGCGATTTCCATGGTCAACAGCGCATCCTTGGCGCGCGTGCGCAGCTCGTTGATGGTGTCTTCGTCGAAAGCTTCGATCTCCAGCATTTCGGAGATCGGCACATAGGCCACTTCCTCGAGGCTGTTGAAGCCTTCGGAGATCAGGATGTCGGCGATTTCCTCGTCGACGTCGAGCTTTTCCATGAAGAGCTTGCGGCTGGCATCGGTTTCGACGGCCTGCTTTTGCGCAGACTCGTTGGCGTCCATGATGTTGATCTTCCAGCCGGTGAGGTCAGAAGCCAGGCGCACGTTCTGGCCGCCGCGGCCGATGGCGATGGCGAGGTTTTCCTCGTCGACCACCACGTCCATGGCGTGCTTTTCCTCGTCGACCACGATCGACGATACGTTGGCCGGAGCCAGGGCGCCGATCACGAATTGCGCTGGGTCTTCGCTCCACAGCACGATGTCGACGCGCTCGCCGGCGAGCTCGTTGGTGACGGCGTTGACACGCGTGCCGCGCACGCCGACACAGGTGCCGATGGGGTCGACACGCTTGTCATGCGAGAGCACGGCGATCTTGGCGCGCGAACCCGGGTCGCGGGCGCAGCTCTTGATTTCGAGCAGGCCTTGTTCGATTTCGGGCACTTCCTGGCGGAACAGCTCGATCATGAACTCGGGCGCCGAGCGCGATAGGATGATCGGCGCGCCGCGCAGTGTCAGGTCGACCTCCATGATCATGGCCCGCACGCGGTCGCCGTTGCGCAGGTTTTCCTTGGAGATCATCTCGCTGCGGCGCAGGCGCCCTTCGACGCGGCCGGCCTCCACGATGATGTCGCCCTTGTCCAGGCGCTTGACGGTGCCCACGAAGATCTTGTCGCCGCGCGACATGAAGTCGTTGAGCAGCATCTCGCGCTCGGCGTCGCGGATCTTCTGCAGGATGACCTGCTTGGCCGCCATGGCGCCGATACGGCCGATGGGCACGGATTCAACCGCTTCCTCGATGTATTCGTCGACTTCGATGTCGGGCATTTCTTCCCGGGCTTCGAACAGGAGGATTTCCTGGTCGGGCAGCTGCAGGCCGGCCTCGTCCGGAACGACGTGCCAGCGGCGGAAGGTTTCATAGTCGCCGCTGTCGCGGTCGACCGAGACGCGGATGTCCACGTCGCCCTGGTGGAGCTTCTTGGTGGCCTGCGCCAGTGCGGACTCGACCGCGCCGAAAACCACGTCGCGCTCGACGTTCTTCTCGCGCGAGATCGCATCCACCAACATCAACATTTCGCGATTCATGCCACCACTCCTCTAGTCAGTCCGGAACATTCGTTCCGTCGTCAATATCCGAAAAACCCGGTTGGGTTTTGGCCTTGCGGCCCTTGAAATCCACAATCGGCGCAAGCCGCGCATCGCGCAGCTCGTCCAGCACGAAGCCGAGCGCATGCAACGTTGCAGGCGCGCGCTTCTTGCTCACTTTTTGACCCGGCTTGGGCTCGGGCGCATCGCTCCAGACGATTTGCCAGCCCGGGGCTCCGTTGGCCCCTTCCACGCGCTCCAGCGTGCCGCGAAACTTCTTGCGGGTAGCAGACACCTGCCCCGCCGCCGCGGCACCCATCGGCGCCTTGAGCGTGATGTCGATGATCTCGCCCACGAAACGTTCGAAATCCTGCTCATTGCGCAGCGGACGGTCAATACCCGGCGAGGAAACCTCGAGCCGCTTGTAATCGACACCATCGACCTCGAGCGCAAATTGCAGCTGCCGCGTGACCTTTTCGCAATCTTCGACGGTCACGAAAGGCTCGGGAATACCGGCAGCCACAGCTTCCGATGTGGGGGCCGTCCAGGGCAAATCAATCGTCACGCGCAGCAATCCCCCGGCCGACCGTTCGATCTCGACCAGGTCGTAGCCGAGTCCGGCTACGGTTTGTTCCACAATCTGCTGCAATGCCACGTGTTCGAAAACGCCTTGTAAAAATGCCTGTGCGAAATGCTTGTACGCGCCACCCGCCCGCCACGGATGCCACGCATTGAAAATGCATAGACCAAAAAAAACGGGCGGTTGGTACCCGCCCGTTTGGTCGTGAGCCTCGAATTATATGCTATTCCTGTGATAAATGAAGTGGCTGGAGCGGCTCAAAACGCCTGCCGGCGCCGGGATCTGAACCAGACCAGCGCAAACAGCACGGAACCAAGCGCCAATGCGGCGGCGGCCACCAGCAGCGGCAGCTGGAAAGACCCGGTCCGCTGGGCCAGCGGCGCCGCAAACAGCGGCCCGATGATCTGCCCGACCCCATAGGAAGCCGTCGCGTAGCCGATCAGCCCGGCCGCGGCATTTCCCCGCAAGCGGCGGGCATCTCGCATGGCAAAAAGCGTGATGGCCGTGAACGGCATGCCGAGCAGCAGGCTCCCAAGGGCAAAGCCCGTGATCGTCGGCCATGCGACCGACAGCACCACGCCCAGCGCCTGGAGCGCGTAGGCCACGGCCAGCAGCAAACGGTTGTCCCAGTGGACGGGCGCGCGGGCGCCGATCAGCGCGCCTGGAATGATGGCCAGCCCGAACAGCGGCCAGAAGAAGTCGGGCCAGGGCGAACCCGGCAGGGCCTGGCGGGCGATCACCGGAAGGAACGTCGCGGTGATGATGTAGCCGAAGCCGGCCAGGCCATACAGCGCAACCAGCCAGATCGCGTCGCTGCGCGCCGACGCCGAAGCAGCCGGCCCGGCTGCAGCCGGAGGTGCCGCCGTGGAACCGCTGGCGGCGGGCAGGTCGCCGTCATCAAATATCCGCCAGATCAGCGCCACCAGCACCACCGCGAGCACGCCCAGACCGATCCATCCCGCTTCCGAACCCCAGCGGCCCAATGCGCCGCCGAGCAGGCCTGTCATGGCAATGCCAATGCCCGGCCCCGTGTAGATCACGCCGGCCAGAGCCGGGGAATTGGTTTCGGCCAATCGCCGGAGGCCCCACCCCGATGCAAAGACGAAAACCCAGGCGCTCATCACGCCGGCGGCCGTGCGCAGGATGCCCCAACTGGTAAAGCTGTGGAGCACGCCCATGCCGATCAGCAGCACCGCCGTGGCGGCCAGCCCGCCGCGCACCATGCTCTTGGCCTTGACGCCGATGGCCGCGCAACTGACCGCGCCCAAAAAGTAACCCAGGTAATTGAGTGAAGCCAGCACGCCTCCGGCCTCGAGCTGCAGCTTTCCCTCGTGCAGCATGATCGGCAGCATGGGCGTGAAGGCGAAACGACCCAGGCCCATGGCCACAGCCAAAGTGACCATGCAGGCCAGCGCCGCGCGCCAGGCACCGCGCCGGTTTTGTCCGACTCCCGACATTTTTCTTCAGTTCCGTTGTTATTCCAGCAGCGCGGCGGCCACCAGTTTCTTTGTATAGGGGTGCTCGGGTGTATCTAGCACGCGCTCGACCGGGCCGGTTTCGAGGATGGCGCCGTCCTTCATCACGATGACCTGGTGCGCCATGGCGCGGATCACCTCGACGTCGTGCGTGATGAGCAAATAGCTCAGGCCACGCTCGCGCTGCAGGCGCTGGAGCAATCCCAGCACCTGCTTCTGGATCGTGACGTCGAGCGCACTGGTGGGCTCGTCGAGCACCAGCAGTTGCGGATCGACGATCAATGCGCGCGCAATTGCGAGCCGCTGCCGCTGCCCGCCCGAAAACTCGTGCGGATAGCGGTCGAGCAACGACGGAAACTGCGCCTCGCTCAGCCCCACGTCGGCCAATGCTGCAAGAGCTCGCGCCCGCCGCTGCACCGTGCCCAGTTCGGGTGCGTGCACTCGCAACCCCTCCCCTACGATCTGCTCAACCGTCATGCGGGGCGAGAGCGAAGAAAACGGGTCCTGGAAAACCACCTGCATGACCCGGCGCAGGGCCAGGTCGGACGCGCGGTCGACCGCCCACCCCTTGCCGTCCACCTTCAGCGCGCCGCGGTACTTCAACAGCCCGAGCGCGGCCAGCGCCAGCGTGGACTTGCCCGAACCGGATTCGCCGACCACGCCCAGCGTTTCGCCGGGCGCTATGCGGAAATCGGCGTTCTCCACCGCGATGAATTCACCCTTGCGGAACCAGCCCGCAATGCCCGGCCTGGACACCGGATAGCTCACCCGCAGGCCTGTGGCCTCGAGCACCGGCTTCGCACCCGCGCCCACGGCCACCGCGGAGACGTCGCGCTCCGGATGGCTGTCGATCAGCTTGCGCGTGTAGGCATGCTGCGGCGCTTCGAACACGGTGCCGACAGCGCCATGCTCGACGATGTGGCCGTTTTCCATCACCGCGACGCGGTCGGCAAACCGGCGCACCAGGTTGAGGTCGTGCGTGATCAACAGCACGGCCATGCCGTGCTTGCGCTGAAGGTCGGCAAGCAGGTCGAGGATTTGCGCGCGCACTGTGACGTCGAGCGCAGTGGTCGGTTCGTCCGCCAGCAGCAGGCGTGGCTTGCAGGCGAGCGCCATGGCAATCATGGCGCGCTGGCGCTGGCCGCCCGAAAGCTGGTGCGGAAACGACCTCGCCCGGCGCTCCGGCTCGGGAATTCCGGTGTCGGCAAGCAACCGGACGGCAGCCGCCTGCGCTTCCCGCGCGGAAAGCCCTTCGTGCAGTTCCAGCACCTCGGCAATCTGGTCGCCCACACTGTAGAGCGCATTGAGCGCCGTCATCGGCTCCTGGAAGATCATCGCGATCTCCTTGCCGCGGATGCCGCGCAGTTCACGCTCCGGAATCGACAGCAGGTCGCGCGCATTCGAGCCGCTTCGCGCGTCGAACAATTTGGCGGAGCCGGTCACTTCGGCGTTCTGCGCCAGCCGCAGCAGCGACAGGGCCGTGACAGTCTTGCCCGAGCCCGATTCGCCGACAAGTGCGAGCTTTTCGCCCGCGGCGATGCGGAAGTCGACGCCGTGCACCACGCTCTTGCCACCGAAGGCGACGCGCAGGCCCTTTACGTCGAGCAGCGGCTGATGGGGCATTTCGCTCATTTGTCGGCCTTTCGTGGATCGAGCGCATCTCGCAGTGCATCGCCCATGAACGTCAGCAGCATCAGCGTGACGACCAGCACCCCGAAAGTGGAAAGCGAAATCCACCAGGCATCGATGTTGGCCTTGCCCTGGCTCAGCAGCTCGCCGAGCGACGGCGTGCCCGGCGGCACACCCAGGCCAAGGAAGTCGAGCGAGGTCAGCGCCAGGATGGCCGCGCTCATGCGAAACGGCAGGAAGGTGACGACCGGCACCATGCTGTTGGGCAGGATGTGGCGCCACATGATCTGCAGGTTGCCGACGCCCAGGGCGCGGGCGGCACGCACATAGTCCATCTGCCGGTTGCGCAGGAACTCGGCGCGCACGTAGTCCGCCAGGCCCATCCACCCGAACAGGCTGAGCAGGATCAGCAGCAACGCAACGCTGGGCGCGAAGATCGCGCTGAAGATGATCAGCAGATACAGCTCGGGCATCGAACTCCATATCTCGATGAAGCGTTGGAACGCCAGGTCGACCTTTCCGGCGAAATAGCCCTGCACCGCGCCTGCGATCACGCCAAGCACCGTGCCGATGGCGGTGAGCGCCAGCCCGAACAGCACGCTCACGCGAAAACCGTAGATCAGCTGTGCCAGGAGGTCGCGCCCGCGGTCATCCGTGCCAAAGAAGTTGTCGCCCGTGGGAGCCGCCGGACTTGGCGCCTTGGCGAAGTAGTTGAGCGTTTTGGGGCCGTAGGGATTGGGCGCGTAGATCGCCCAGTTACCGCCTTGCGTGATGCGCTCGCGAATGAAGGGATCGAGGTAGTCGGCCGGCGTCTCGAAATCGCCGCCGAATGTTTTCTCGGAGTAGTCGCGCAGCACCGGGAAATAGGTGCGGCCCTCATAGCGCAGAACCAGCGGCTTGTCGGTAGACAGCACTTCGGCAAACAGGCTCAGCACCACCATCGCGGTGAAGATCACCAGGCTCCAGTAGCCAAGGCGGTTGCGCTTGAAGCGTATCCACGCACGGCGGCTGGGAGAAACATGCGCCATGCTAGTGGGTACCGCCTTGGCATTCTGGCCAGCCGGCACCGCGACGGACATCGCGCTTTCAGTCGAATTTGACACGCGGGTCCACCCAGACATAACAGAGATCGGAAATCAGCTTGGTCACCAGGCCGATCAGCGTGAAGAGGTACAGGGTGCCAAGCACCACCGGGTAGTCGCGCCGTATCACGCTCTCATAGCCAAGCAGGCCCAGCCCGTCGAGAGAGAACAGGGTCTCGATGAGCAGCGAGCCCGCGAAGAATGCGCCGATGAAGGCCGACGGCAAGCCGGTGATGATCGGGATGAGCGCATTGCGGAACACATGCTTCCACAGCACCTGCCGCTCACCCAGCCCCTTGGCGCGGGCGGTGAGAACGTATTGCTTGCGGATTTCTTCGAGAAAGGCGTTCTTGGTGAGCATGGCCGTTACCGCAAAGCTGCCGAGCACCATGGCGGTGACAGGCAGCGTGATGTGCCAGAGGTAGTCGACGATGCGTGCGCCCCAACTCAGTTCATCCCAGTTGGACGAGGTCAATCCTCGCAATGGAAACCACTGAAGCTGCCCGCCAAAAATGACCAGCAGCGCCACCCCGAGCACAAAGCCCGGAATGGCATAGCCGATGAGCACGATGAGCGTGCTGATCAGGTCGAAGCGCGTTCCCGCCCTGACCGCCTTGGCGACGCCCAGCGGCACCGCAACACCGTAGCTGATGAAGAACGTCCATAGGCCCAGGCTGATCGACACCGGCAGCTTCTCCAGAATCAGCGTCCATACATCCTTGTTCTGGAAGAAGCTCCTGCCGAGGTCGAAGCGCGCGAACTGGCCGAGCATCTGCCAGAGGCGCTCATGCGGCGGCTTGTCGAAGCCGTAGAGCGCCTTGATCTGTTCGAGCCGTTTCGGGTCGACACCCTGGTTGCCCCGGTAGGAACCGCCGCCCGATTCAAAACCGCCACCACCACCGGCGCCCGCGGTTTTTGCCTCGGCCAGGTATTGCTCTACCGGCCCTCCGGGCACGAACTGGATCACCAGGAAAGTGACGAGCAAAACGCCCAGCAGCGTGGGAATGAACAGCAACAGCCGCTTGAGTACATAGGAGAGCACGGTTCGTTTCCTTCTCTTCTATTGTTTCTGCGGCTTGGCCCACCAGGTTCCCATGACCCAGGCTTCGGCACCGGCATACGGCGGCATCGGGGCCTTGAACGCCAGCCGGCGGTCGTCGTAGGCGACGCGGTGCGACGTCAGCGTCCATTGCGGAATCAGGTAGTGGCTGTGCATGACCACCCGGTCCAGTGCGCGGCACGCGGGCAATAGTTCGGCCTTGCTGTCGGCTTCCACGATTTTCTTCAGCAGCGCATCGACCGCGGGCGTGGACACGCCCATGTAGTTGCCCGAACTCTCCGTCTTGGCGGCCTTGCTGCCGAAGATCTCGAGAAGCTGCTGGCCCGGATTGTTGGTGCCTGGAAAGTTGATGGTGGTGATGTCGAACTCGAACCGGTCGAGGCGCTCCTGGTAGAGCGCGAAGTCGACCGGCGCGAAGTTCAGCGAGACGCCGAGCTTTTCGAGGTTGCGCATCCAGGGCGACACCGTGCGCACGCCGCCTTCCTTGCTGTCCAAGTATTCCAGCGTCATCGCCTCGCCCTTGGCGTTGCGCAGTGCGCCGTCCCGGTATTCCCAGCCGGCGGCTTTCAGCAGGTCGCGGGCGCGCCGAAGGTTGTTGCGCAGCGACTGCCCGGCGCCTTCGGTGGTGGGCGGGGCATACATCGGGCCGAAGCTCGCCTCCGGGATCTTGCCTCGCCAGGGCTCGAGCAGCGCCTTCTCTTCGGCGGACGGCAAGCCTTGGGCTTCGCAGTCGGTGTTGCCGAACAGGTCCTTCACGCGTGGATAGCCGTTGTAGAACATCTGGCGGTTCATCCACTCATAGTCCAGCGCCAGGCCCAGCGCCTCGCGCACGCGCGGGTCGCTCAGCTTGTCGCGGCGGCTGTTCAGCACGAAGCTCTGGAACCCGGAAGGCTTCTTGTGCGGAAACTCCCGCTTGATGAGCTCACCGGAGTCGAAGCGCTTGCCCGTGACGCGGCGCGCCCAGTCACCCGCCGAATAGAAGCTCATCATGTCGAACTCCCCGGCCTTCAACGCCTCGAGGCGGGCCGTGTTGTCCTTGTAGATCTTGATGGTGATGCGGTCGAAGTTCTGCGCGCCGCGGTTCACCGCCAGATTGCGCCCCCAGTAGTTGGGGTCGCGCACATAGGTGATGTCCTTGCCGAAGCGCACGGGCCCGATCTTGTAGGCCCCGCTGCCGATCGGAATGTCCATCACCACCTGGTCGAAAGGCTTGGCCTTGCCGTTCTCCATGCCCCAGGCACGGCTGAAGACCGGCAGTCCGCCCACGATCAACGGCAATTCGCGGTTTGGCGTCTTGAAGCGGAAGCGGATCGTGCGGGCGTCCAGCACGTCGGCGCCCTCCACCTCCTGCAACATGGTCTTGTACCCGGGCGAGGTGAAGGGGCCGATCAACGTGTCGTAGCTGTGCTTCACATCGGCGGCTTCCACGGGCATGCCGTTGTGGAAGCGGGCCTCCGGGCGCAGCCGGAACGTCACGCTGAGGCGGTCCGGTGCAACCGCGACGTCTTCGGCCAGCAAACCGTAGCCCGAGGCGGTTTCGTCCATCGATCCGGTCAGCAGCGAGTCGAACAGCAGGCCGTCCAGGTAGGCCGGCGGCGCGCCCTTGATGGTGAAGGGGTTGTACTTGTCGAAGGTCGAATAGCGCTGGTTGCTCACGAGCCGGAGCTCGCCGCCCTTGGGTGCATCGGGGTTGACGTAGTCGAACGACTGGAAGCTGGGCGCGTATTTCAGGTCGTCCCAAAGTGCATATCCGTGCGCTCCCCATGCGGGAACAGCGCACAACGTCAATAACCAAGCCCAGGTAAACCGCATGCGAGAATTCTGCCCAAGATTTTCACGAGGCAACTTCATGGGCTTTCTTTCCGGCAAAAAACTGTTGATCACCGGCGTGTTGAGCAATCGCTCCATTGCCTACGGCATCGCCAAGGCCTGCCACGAACAAGGCGCCGAGCTCGCCTTCAGCTATGTCGGCGAACGGTTCAAGGACCGTATCACCGAATTCGCCGCCGATTTCGACTCCAAGCTGATTTTTGACTGCGATGTGGGCGACGACGCGCAGATCGACAAGCTCTTTGCCGATCTGGCGCAGACCTGGCCCAAGTTCGACGGTTTCGTGCACAGCATCGGCTTTGCACCGCGCGAAGCCATCGCGGGCGACTTTCTCGAAGGGCTCTCGCGCGAGGGCTTCAAGATTGCGCACGACATCAGCGCCTACAGCTTCCCGGCCATGGCCAAGGCAGCCCTGCCCTACCTGAACGACAAGTCGGCGCTGCTGACGCTGACCTACCTGGGCGCCGAACGCGCGCTGCCCAACTACAACACCATGGGCCTGGCCAAGGCCTCGCTCGAAGCTTCGGTGCGCTACACCGCGGCTTCGCTTGGTCCCAAGGGCATGCGGGTCAACGGCATCAGCGCCGGCCCGATCAAGACGCTGGCGGCCAGCGGCATCAAGGGCTTCGGCAAGATGCTGTCCGCCGTGGCAGACGCCTCTCCGATCCGCCGCAACGTGACGATCGAAGAAGTCGGCAACGTGGCCGCCTTTCTGCTGAGCGACCTGGCCAGCGGCGTCACGGCCGAAATCACCTACGTGGATGGCGGCTTCAGCAACGTCGTGGCGGGAATGGCCGAATAAGGGACTGGCTCCCGGCTTCGACAGAACATTCCTTCATCGATTGGCAACGAGTTCTTGCTAACCCGACGTTCCCTCTTGCTCGCCGGGATCGGCGCGCTGGCGGCCAATGCGGCCGCAGCGCGCGCCGTCGCTCCGGCGCTGATGCTGGCCGAGGTCTATCGCCCCGGCATGTCGCTGGCCGACTATTGGGTCAGCGAAAAGTACGACGGGGTGCGCGGCTACTGGGACGGCAAGCGCCTCTGGACGCGCGGCGGCGAGCCGGTGGCGGCGCCCGCCTGGTTTACCGCGCCGCTGCCCAAGCAGCCGCTCGACGGCGAGTTGTGGGCCGGCCGGGGCCAGTTTGCGCACGCCGTTTCTACCGCGCGCAGCCAGACGCCCAACGACGGCGCCTGGCACAGCATGCGCTTCATGGTGTTCGACCTGCCGAGCCAGGGCGGTGATTTCACCGCGCGGCTGGCGGCGCTGCGCAAGCTGCTGCCGATCACCGATGCCCCTTGGATCGTGGCCGTGCCACAAGAGCGGGCCACCACGCATGCGGACCTGCAGGCACTGCTCGACAAGACGGTGAAGATGGGCGGCGAAGGCCTCATGCTGCATCGGGGCGGATCGCTCTATCGCGCGGAACGCAACAACGACCTGCTCAAGGTAAAGCCCCATGAAGACGCGGATGCCCGCGTGGTGGGTCATGTGCCGGGCAAAGGCAGGCACGGCGGGCGGCTGGGTGCGCTGCTGGTCGAAACGCCCGAAGGCAAGCGCTTCAAGCTCGGCACCGGCCTGACCGATGCCGAGCGCGACAATCCGCCCGCGGTCGGCAGCTGGGTGACCTACCGCTTCAATGGCATGAACGCCAGCGGCCTGCCGAGGTTCGCCCGTTTCATGCGGGCGCGGATCGACCTGCCCTCTTGAACGCAGCACGCCGAGCGTGCCGCGTGCTTCCTCGGCTCTTTGTTATTTCTTCGGCGCGGCCACGCAGTCGGCGTAATAGCGCTTCTTGCCGGTTTCGTCGATGCGCGCCACCAAGCCGTGGATGTCGGTCTCGAAGCCCGGGCACTGCAGGTTGAACTCGCGCGAGAACTTGAGGTAGTCGACGATCTTCTTGTTGAACACTTCGCCCGGAATGAGCAGCGGAATGCCCGGCGGGTACGGCGTGATCAGGCTGGTGGTGATACGGCCTTCGAGTTCGTCGATTTCCACGCGCTCGGTCTTGCGGTGCGCAATGTGGGCAAAGGCGTCGCTGGGCTTCATGGCCGGCGTCAGGTCGCTCAGGTACATCTCGGTCGTGAGGCGCGCCACGTCGTAGCGCGCATACAGCTGATGGATGTGCTGGCACAGGTCGCGCAGGCCCAGGCGCTCGTAGCCGGGGTGCTGCTGGCAGAACTCGGGCAGGATGCGCCACATCGGCTGGTTGCGCGCGTAGTCGTCCTTGAACTGCTGCAGGGCAGTGAGCAGCGTGTTCCAGCGGCCCTTGGTGATGCCGATGGTGAACATGATGAAGAAGCTGTAGAGCCCGGTCTTCTCGACGATCACGCCGTGCTCGGCAAGGAACTTGGTCACCACGCTCGCGGGAATGCCCGTTTCGGCAAAGTTGCCCTCGAGGTCCAGCCCGGGCGTCACGATGGTCGACTTGATCGGGTCGAGCATGTTGAAGCCATCGGCCAGCTCACCGAAGCCGTGCCAGTTGCGCGGCGACTTCTTGCTCTTGCTCGGCTTGCCGTTCTTCTCGCCCGTCATGATCCAGTCTTCGGCGCGGCCGATGCCTTCGTCGACGAGCTTTTCGGGGCCCCAGACCTTGAACCACCATTCGTCCTTGCCGAACTCTTCTTCCACCTTGCGCATGGCGCGGCGGAAGTCGAGCGCCTCGAGAATGCTCTCTTCCACCAGCGCGGTGCCGCCGGGCGGCTCCATCATGGCGGCGGCCACGTCGCAGCTCGCGATGATCGCGTACTGCGGGCTGGTCGACGAGTGCATGAGATAGGCCTCGTTGAACAGGTCGCGGTCGAGCGCACGGTTCTGCGAGTCCTGCACCAGCACGTGGCTGGCTTGGCTGATGCCCGCCAAGAGCTTGTGGGTCGACTGGGTGGCAAACACCAGCGATTCCTTCGGGCGCACGCGGCGCTTGCCCATGGCGTGGTAGGCGCCATAGAACGGGTGGAAGGCCGCATGCGGCAGCCACGCCTCGTCGAAGTGCAGCGTGTCGACGTAGCCGTCGAGCATGTTCTTGATGGTCTCGGTGTTGTAGATCACGCCGTCGTAGGTCGACTGGGTGAGCGTCATCACGCGCGGCTTGACCTTGTTCGGGTCCACGTCGGCGAGCAGCGGGTTGGCCTTGATCTTGGCCTTGATGGCGCTCTGCTCGAACTCGCTCTTCGGAATGGGGCCGATGATGCCGAAGTGGTTGCGCGTGGGCTTCATGAACACCGGAATCGCGCCAGTCATGATGATCGCGTGCAGGATCGACTTGTGGCAGTTGCGGTCGACCACCACCACGTCGTCGGGCGCGACCGTGTGGTGCCACACCATCTTGTTGCTGGTGCTGGTGCCGTTGGTCACGAAGAAGCAATGGTCGGCGTTGAAGATGCGCGCTGCATTGCGCTCGCTGGCCGCCACCGGGCCGGTGTGGTCGAGCAATTGGCCGAGTTCTTCCACCGCGTTGCAGACGTCGGCGCGCAGCATGTTCTCGCCGAAGAACTGGTGGAACATCTGGCCCACCGGGCTCTTCAGGAACGCCACGCCGCCCGAGTGGCCCGGGCAGTGCCACGAGTACGAACCGTCTTCGGCGTAGTCGATCAGCGCCTTGAAGAACGGCGGCTGCACGCCTTCGAGGTAGCTCTTGGCCTCGCGGATGATGTGGCGCGCCACGAACTCCGGCGTGTCCTCGAACATGTGGATGAAGCCGTGCAGCTCGCGCAAGATGTCGTTCGGAATATGGCGCGAAGTCTTGGTTTCGCCGTAAATATAGATCGGCACATCGGCGTTCTTGCGGCGCACTTCGCCAATGAAGTTCCGCAGGCTGAGCACGGCCGGGTCCAGGTCGGGACCCACGGTGAATTCCTCGTCGTCGATCGACAGGATGAACGCGCTGGCACGGCTTTGCTGCTGGGCAAACTGGCTCAGGTCACCATAGCTCGTGACGCCCAGCACCTCGAAGCCCTCGCTTTCGAAGGCCTGCGCAAGCGCGCGAATACCGAGGCCCGAGGTGTTTTCGGAGCGGAAGTCCTCGTCGATGATGACGATGGGGAAGCGAAATTTCATGAGCAGGGCTCCGGACAGGCAATGAGGCGCGAAGTGTACGGAATTCGGATGAAGGATTGCGTGAGCTTTTGACTCAGAATGTCGAGCGTCCATCAAAGAGGAGAAGACATGGCGAATTCCACCATCTGGTGGCTGATAGCGGGAGCCGCGATCGTGCTCGAATTGCTCTCGGGTACGGTCTACCTGTTGCTGCTGGCCACCGGCTTTGCAGCCGCAGCCATTGCCGCGCACCTGGGCATGGGCATGGTCACGCAGCTGGTCGTGGCGGCCGTGGTCGGCGTGGGTGCGGTGCTGGTCTGGTACGCCGTGCAGCGCAGGCGGCCGGCCGCCCCGCCCACCGAGGCAAATCGCGACGTGAACATGGACATCGGCGAAATCATCCACGTGGAGGCATGGAGCCCCGATGGCACCGCCACCGTGCGCTATCGTGGCGCCCAGTGGATGGTGGTGCAGCGCGCGGGCCGCGTCCCGTCGGCCGGAGAGCACCGCGTGGTCGAAGTCATCGGCAGCCGCCTCGTGGTCGAAAAGACCTAAACACAGAATTCAAGAGGAGAAACATCATGGAATTTTCGGTTCCCATCATCATCCTGGTCATTGCGATCATCTTCATCAGCCAGTCGGTCAAGTTCGTACCGCAGCAGAACGCATGGGTGCGCGAGCGCCTGGGCAAGTACCACGGCACCATGACGCCCGGCCCCAACTTCCTGATCCCTTTCATCGACCGGGTCGCCTACAAG
Organism: Variovorax sp. CCNWLW186; assembly: GCF_037203865.1. Classification (NCBI taxonomy): domain Bacteria; kingdom Pseudomonadati; phylum Pseudomonadota; class Betaproteobacteria; order Burkholderiales; family Comamonadaceae; genus Variovorax; species Variovorax sp. CCNWLW186. Next base: position 95,547 of record NZ_JBBCBO010000011.1, read on the forward strand.
CACAGCCTGAAGGAAATTCCGCTCGACGTGCCCAGCCAGATCTGCATCACGCGGGACAACACCCAGCTGCAGGTCGACGGCATCCTGTACTTCCAGGTGACCGACCCGATGCGCGCGAGCTATGGCTCGTCGAACTACATCGTGGCCGTGACGCAGCTGGCGCAAACGTCTCTGCGCAGCGTGATCGGCAAGCTCGAGCTCGACAAGACCTTCGAGGAACGCGACGTCATCAATGCGCAAGTGGTTGCGGCGATCGACGAGGCGGCGCTCAACTGGGGCGTGAAGGTGCTGCGCTACGAAATCAAGGACCTGACGCCGCCCAAGGAAATTCTGCTGGCCATGCAGGCGCAGATCACCGCCGAACGCGGCAAGCGCGCGCTCATCGCCGCCTCCGAGGGCCGCCGGCAGGAGCAGATCAACATCGCCACCGGCGAACGCGAGGCTTTCATTGCCCGCTCCGAGGGCGAAAAACAGGCCCAGATCAACAACGCCCAGGGCGAGGCGGCCGCGATCACGGCGGTGGCCACCGCCACGGCCGACGCCATCGAGCGCGTGGCTGCGGCCATTCGCCAGCCGGGCGGCGAACAGGCCGTGCAGCTCAAGGTGGCCGAGCGCGCCGTCGATGCCTACGGCAAGGTGGCGGCCGATTCCAAGACCACGCTGATCGTGCCGAGCAACATGAGCGAAACGGCGGCGCTCATCGCCTCGGCCATGCGCATGGTCCAGGCCGGCAAACCGCAAAATCCGGCCTGAGCGACTGCTACAATCGAGGGCTCAGGAGCGGTGGATGAGCGGTTTAAGTCGCACGCCTGGAAAGCGTGTGAGGGTTAATAGCCCTCCGCGGGTTCGAATCCCGCCTGCTCCGCCAGAGATTGATTGTTCGTAACCGTTCACGAACATGCAGAAAAAGAAGAAAGCCCGAGTTGCCCCAAGGCACCTTGGGCTTTTTTGTGGGCGCCGTTGTACTCCAGCAACGCGCCCGGCACCGCCAACCGAGGTCGTCTGGCGGTACCATCCAAAGGTCTTACTTTTCACGCCTGCTAAAGGAGCCCGGATGGCCGGACAGCAACAAACTTCATCGCGTGGCGACACGTCACTCGAACAGACATTGGAGAAGACCGAAGCGGTTGCCGCAGACGTGCAGCGGGCATCGGACAACCTTGCGGTCGTGAACACGGTTCTCGAACAGGGGCTGCCTGAAGAAGTACAGGTGGGCGACGTGGCCCAGGCCATCGAGCACACCAGCCAGCTCGAGGAAAAGCTGGCCAAGTCGGCGGAAACACTGGCCGAGGTCAACGCGGCCTTGAGCGAAGAAATCGAAAAGCGGCTCGAAGCCACTGCCGAGCGGGACGAAAGCCAGGCCGAGGCGGAAGAACTCAAGGCAAGGATTCGAGCTGGCGCGTCGGACTGACCGTCTTTTCGGTCCGTCCCGGCCGAATGGATTGCGCCTTATCCCTTCTCCTACGCTGCGGACTCATCCGGCACGCTACGCTATTGGTTCTCAAAGCGAAACCACGGCATGGCCCTCATCACGTTCCTCGTAGAGGACAACAAGACGATCAGAGACAACCTGGTTCCGGCCCTCGAGGACCTTGTCAATGGACAGGTCGTCGGGTTTGCTGAAACCGAGTCGGCCGCGCTCGCCTGGCTTGCCGCCCATCCCCATGACTGGCAGCTTCTCATCATCGACCTGTTCCTGAAGGAAGGCTCCGGCCTTGGTGTGCTCTCGGGCTGCAAGACCCGCGGACCCGGCCAGCGCGTGGTGGTGCTGAGCAACTACGTCACGGCCGACATCCGCGCCCGCTGCGAGGCACTGGGCGCCGACGCGGTCTTCGACAAATCGCGGGATCTCGACGCCTTCATCGAATACTGCAACACCGACCGGCCCTCGGGCCACGCTGCCCTCACCTGATTACCGGCGTAAGGCGGCAGGCAATAAAAAAGGGCCCGAAGGCCCTTTTTCTTTTTTGCGCATTGCTGCGCCATGCGGTGAAGCCGATCAGCGCACCACGGCGATTTGCGTACGCACGCCACCCTTGTAGGTGAAGAGCGTCAGCGCGCCGTTCTTGATGTCGCCCTTTTCGTCGAAGGCGATCGGGCCGGTCACGCCCTTGTATTGCACCTTGCCGACTTCCGGCAGGTACTTTTCAGGGTCGGCGGAACCGGCCTTGACCATGGCTTCGGCCAGCACGTTGACCGCGTCGTACACGTACGGTGCATAGATCTGCACGTCCACGCCGTTCTTGGTCTTGAACTTGGCCTTGAAGTCTTCCAGCGGCTGCTTGAAGTCGCCATCGACACCGCCGGCTTCGGCGCAAACCACCATCTCTTCGCCGATGGCATCGCCAGCCAGCTTCGGCAGTTCGCCGGTGCACAGGCCGTCGCCGCCCATGAACTTGACGTTCAGGCCGAGCTGCTTGACCTGCTTGAGCATCGGGCCGCCAACGGCGTCCATGCCGCCGAAGAACAGCACGTCGGGCTTGGCAGCCTTGAGCTTGGTCAGGATGGCGTTGAAGTCGGTCGACTTGTCGGTGGTGAACTCGTGGCCGACGATGGTCGCGCCGGCAGCCTTGGCTGCCTTTTCGAATTCTTCGGCAACGCCCTGGCCGTAGGCCGTGCGGTCGTCGATCACGGCAATGTTCTTGCCCTTGAGCGTTTCGACAGCGTACTTGCCCAGCGTGCCGCCGAGTTGCGTGTCGTCGGCCACCACGCGGAACGTGGTCTTGAAGCCTTGGCGCGTGTACTTGGGGTTGGTTGCCGAAGGCGAAATCTGCGGAATGCCGGCGTCGCTGTAGAGCTTGGAAGCGGGGATGGTGGTGCCCGAATTCAGGTGACCCACGATACCGTTGACCTTGCTGTCGACCAGCTTCTGGGCCACTGCCGTGCCTTGCTTCGGATCGCCTGCGTCGTCTTCGGGCAGCAGCTCGAACTTGGCGACCTTGTCGCCGATCTTGAGGCCCTTGGCATTCAGGTCTTCGATGGCCATCCGGGCGCCGAACTCATTGTCCTTGCCAAGGTGGGCAATCGGACCGCTGGTGGGTGCCACGTGGCCGATCTTGACGACCAGTGCGTCTGCCGGAGGCGCTGCAGGTGCCGGGGCCGCTGCCGTGGGCGCCGGTGCGGCGGGTGCAGCTGCTTCTTCTTTTTTGCCGCAAGCCACAAGCGTGAGTGCAGCCAGTGCGACCGCAGTCCATTTCAATTGCATGAGAACCTCCAGAACATGGATAAATAAAACTAAACAAGAAACCGGTCGTGTGATCCGGGCGCGCAGACCTCGCAAGTTTCGCGCCGCGGACCAGCGGCACCCTCACGCCTACCGACCTGCGGCGCAGTTTAGCTGAAGCTTTATGCTCCGGAAGCTGGCGTAGACCCTGTGTTTTCCGAGAGTTCGGCGGCCATTGCTTCAATGACCAAAGCACGCAAAACGGCCTCGATTTCTTCACGCAGCCGAGGCAGCATCGAGTCGAGTTGCTGTTGAACGGCGGCCGACACCGTGTCGCTCAAACGCTCTTCCAAAGACAGGTCCACGCGCTGCAGCACCCGATGCAAGAGCTGCTCTTCGAGACGCACGATTTCGGCGTCGGACCGCTGCTCGGCCGGGGGCAACGCCACGGCTTCGGCGAGGTCGACCGGCGGTGCCGGCGTGCTGGCGGGAACAGGCGGCTTGCCGGCCTCGGCGGCCACGGGCTCGGCCGGGAGATCGAGCACGGTGGTCAGGGTAGGAACGAACCGGGGCGGTGTACGCAGCGTGCTGGCCATCAGGAAGCGCTCCTCGCAAAATCGTGCGGCTGGATGGTGTAGCCCCGGTCGGCATAGTGGCGCCACCGCGAGCGGCCGATCTGCCGGTCCGTGGCTTCGTCGCTCACGATGTCGATCAGGCGCTCGAACCGCTCGAAGCCCGCCGGAACCTCGGGCCCCAGGTTCACGAGCATCTCGCGGTGCGGAAGCGAAGCAACATCCGCGCCCTCGGCCGAAAGAATGACCGGCGAACGGGCCACCATGTGCGCCTGCGCATCGCCGCGGCAATGCGCGATGAAGTCGGACGGCGAGAGTTGCCAGAGCGCGGCATCCACGGCCTCTAGCACCTGCTCCTCGCCCACCACCACCACGCGCAGCCCGCGCGCGCTCACGGCCTTTCGAACCAGCCGGCAGGCGTAGTTGACCTTGTCCGGCGTATTGAAGTGAAAGCCGATTTCCGTCACTGTGCGGACCGGGCCTTTCGCGCGGCGGGGCCGGCGTTCTTGCGCGCGGCCTTCGGCGCGGGCGCTGTCTTGGCCGCACCGCTGCGTGCGCGCTCCATCAGGTAAGACACCAGCAGGCCCACAGGGCGGCCGGTCGATCCCTTGGCCGCCCCGCTCTTCCAGGCCGTACCTGCGATGTCCAGGTGCGCCCACGCAAAATCGCCGGCAAAGCGCTGCAGGAACTTGGCCGCAGTAATGGCGCCGCCGGCACGGCCCGCCACATTGGCCACATCGGCAAAGTTGCTCTTGAGGCCGTCGGCGTATTCGTCGTCCAGCGGCAGGCGCCAGCAACGGTCTTGCGATTCTTCCCCGGCCGCCTGGAGCGCGGCGGCCAGCGTTTCGTCGGCCGTGAAAAGGCCGCTGCGCACGCCGCCCAGCGCCACCACGCAGGCGCCGGTGAGGGTGGCAATGTCGATCACGGCGGCGGGGTCGAAGCGCTTGGCGTACGTCAGCGCGTCGCACAGGATGAGGCGCCCTTCCGCATCGGTGTTCAGCACCTCGATGGTCTGCCCGCTCATGCTGGTGACCACATCGCCAGGCTTGATGGCGCGGCCGTCGTTCATGTTCTCGCACGAGGGCACCAGGCCCACCACGTTGATGGCGGGCTGGATTTCGCCCAGCGCGCGGAAGGTGCCGAGCACGCTGGCCGCACCGCACATGTCGAACTTCATCTCGTCCATTTCGGCCGCCGGCTTGAGCGAGACGCCGCCGGTGTCGAAAGTGATGCCCTTGCCGACCAGCACCACGGGCGCCTGGTCCTTCGGGCCGCCCTGGTAGCGCAGCACGATGAAGCGCAGCGGCTCGGCCGAGCCTTGCGCCACGGCCGCGAACGAGCCCATGCCGAGCTTCTGCACTTCCTTGGGGCCCAGCACCTCGCATTTGATGCGGGGCAGCTTGGCCAAGCCTTGCGCGGCGTCAGCCAGCAGCGTGGGCGTGCAATAGTTGCCCGGGCGGTTGCCCCATTCCTTGGCAAATTCGATGCCGGACACCGTGGCCCGGGCTTCATCGAAGGCCTTGCTCACAGCCGCGGCATCGCTCACACCCACCGTGAGGTTGCGGATGGACCGCCCGCCGTCGCCGTTCGAAGCCTTCGATTTGCTCGTGGTGTAGACATAGCTGGCGTCGGCCGCCGCGGCAAGGGCGCAGGCCACCGCCGCGCCGTCGGCTTCATGCGCAAACACCATCACCACCCGCTTGGGCGCATGGGCCTTGGCCGCATTGACCGCCGCAATGACGCCGCTGCGCACAGACGCGGGCTTGCCGTCGCCAATGGCCGCGAGCACCACGCGCGAGGCCACCACCTCGTCCGGATGGTAGAGCGCGAGCAGCTTGCCGGCCTTGTCGGGCAGGTCGCCGGCCTTGCGCGCGCTGGCAATCAGGGCGGAAAGCGGGTCCTTGGCGGTGATGGGGGCGCTGCCGACGAGCACGATCAGAACGTCGGATTTTTCGGCCGCGGCGCGGGCGACGGTGAGGGTCTTGAGCTGAAAGTCCATAATCCTTTTTTTCCTCGAACGATGTTATTCCATTCTTCCCTACGCAAGGAGCTGTCGCGCAGCTTCGGAGCGACCCTCGTGGTCCTGGTCACCATCGTGATGACCATGATGCTCATCCGCACGCTCGGGCTCGCCTCCAAGGGCAGCGTGAACCCGTCCGAAGTGTTCCTCGTGATGGCCTACACGGTGCTCGGCTACATGCCGACCATCCTGAGCCTGAGCCTGTTCATTGCCATTGTCGGCACCTTGTCGCGCATGTACCGCGACAGCGAAATGGTGATCTGGTTCTCCAGCGGGCGAGGCCTGGTCGACTTCGTGCAGCCGCTGTTCCGCTTTGCCTGGCCGGTGCTCGCTCTGATCGCCATCATGGCTCTGCTGGGCTGGCCCTGGGCCAACTCGCAGACCATCGGCATGCGCGCGCAGTACGAAAGGCGCAGCGACATCGAACGCGTCACGCCCGGCGAATTCCGTGAGTCGGCCGGCCGGATCCGCGTCTTCTTCATCGACAAGGACACGCCCGACGGCGCCACGGCCACCAACGTGTTCATCTGGGCCATCGAGCGGGGGCTGCAGATCACCACATCGGCGCGCAGCGGCCGCATCGAGAACGTGGGCGAGCACCGCTACCTCATGCTGAGCAACGGCCAGCGGGTCGAACGCCCGTTGCTGCCCACGGCAACCTCGGGCCTCAAGATCAGCGAGTTCGAGACCTACGGCACCCGCGCCGGCGGCAACGACTCGTTTACCACCGACTCCACGCCGGCCCGCGCCAAGCCAACGCTCCAGCTCCTGCGCGAGCCCGGCGACGCGAACCGCGGCGAACTCGCCTGGCGCATCGGCATGCTGCTGGCCGCCATCAACTTCGTGCTGCTCGCACTGACCGTCTCCAGCGTGAACCCGCGCGTGGGGCGCAGCGGCAACCTGCTGTTTGCGCTGTTCGCCTTCGTCGTCTACTACAACATGCTCAACCTCGGCCAAAGCTGGATCAGCTCGGGCCGCTACGGCATGGGCTCCTTCATGCTGCTGCTTCACGGCGGCGTGCTGCTGATCGGCGTGGCATGGCTGGTCTTGCGCAATAACAACTGGGGCAGGCGGCGCAGGACGGAACGCGTCATTGCCGGCGGCCTGCCGTCCCAGCCCAACAAGATCGACCCGACCACGTGAAAACAATCCGACGCCTGATCTACGTCGAGGCACTGAAGGCCGTGGCCTTCGTGACGCTCGGCTTCCTGAGCCTGTTCTTTTTCTTCGACTTTGTCGATGAGCTGCAATCCATCGGCAAGCCCGAAAGCCTGGCCTACGGCCCGGCGCAGGCACTGGTCTACGTGACCCTGCTCATTCCGAGCCACCTTTATGAGCTGCTCCCGATCACGGTGCTGATCGGCTGCATCTTCGTGATGGCGCGGCTGGCGCAAAGCTCCGAATACACCATTCTTCGCACCAGCGGCCTTGGCCCCTGGCGCGCGCTGCGCACCCTGCTGCTGCTGGGCGTGGGTTTTGTTTTCCTGACCTTTGCCATCGGCGACTACATCGCGCCTGCGTCCGAGCGCACGGGCCAACTGCTCAAGTCGCGCTACCAGGGCACCTTCTCGCTGGTCGGCAACACGGGCGCGTGGCTCAAGGAAAAGCGCGACAACGTGTCGTACGCCGTCAACGTGCTGTCCATTTCGCGCGACGGCTCCCTTCGGAATGCGCGCATCTTCGAGTTCGACGAAAAGGGCTATGTGCGCAAGCAGCTGCTCGCAACTTCCGCGCGGATCCTCGACGACCGCTGGGTCTTGTCGGATGTCGAGCTGCAGGACTACGACACGCGCAGCGACGCCAACAAGGCACACATCCTGACCAGCCGGGTGCCAGAGATCGAGTGGCCGACCACCCTCACGGCCGAAATGGTGTCGGTCGCCCTTTTGCGGCCCGACCGCATGAGCACCATCGACCTGTTCGACTACATTAGCCACCTCGAAGCCAACGGGCAGACCGCCCAGCGCTACGAAATCCAGTTCTGGCGCAAGGTCTTCTATCCGCTTTCGTGCCTGGTGATGGTGGTGCTCGCCCTGCCCTTCGCGTACCTGCATTTCCGCCAGACCGGCATCACCACCTATGTGTTCGGCGGCGTGATGATCGGCATCAGCTTTTTCCTGCTGAACAACGTGTTCGGCTATCTCGGCAACCTGAGCAACTGGTCACCATGGCTGACCGCCGCTGCGCCGGGGCTGATCTATTCGGTCATGTCGCTTGCCGCATTCAGCTGGCTCGTTCTTCGAAGATAGAAGCGGGAAGCCGGACATGACGACGGTGAATGCAAGGGGCATCATCCTCCTGGCCCATGGCTCGCGCGACGAGCGCTGGCGCGAGCCCATCGAGGCCGTGGCCGCGCGCGTCACGGCGCTCGATCCGCAGGCGCGGGTGGTTTGCGCCTACATGGAGTTGGCAACGCCCGACCTGCGCACCGCGTCGGCAGCGTTGATTGCGAGCGGCGCCAAGTCGCTCAGGGTCGTTCCGCTGTTCCTGGGCATGGGCAAGCACGCCCGTGAAGACCTTCCGCTGCAACTCGACGCCCTGCGCGGCACTTGGCCCCAAGTCGAATTCCAGCTTGCCAACATCGTGGGCGAAGAGCCTGAACTGGTCGAGCTGCTGGCCAGAATCGCAACCAAATCTTGAACTCCCGGGCATTTCGATAGACTCCGAAGGCATAATGAATTCCGCAATAAGACGGAATTTGATATGAATCTGCACCAATTCAAGTTTGTTCAGGAAGCCGTGCGGCGGAACCTGAACCTCACGGAGGCGGCCAAGGCGCTCCACACTTCGCAGCCAGGGGTGTCTAAAGCCATCATCGAGCTCGAAGAAGAACTCGGCGTCGAGATCTTCGCCCGTCATGGCAAGCGCCTCAAGCGGGTCACCGAGCCGGGCCAGCACGTCATTGCCAGCATCGAGCTGATCATGCGGGAAGTGGGCAATCTCAAGCGCATCGGCGAGCAATTCAGCGCGCAAGACAGCGGCACCCTCTCCATTGCCACCACCCACACCCAGGCGCGCTACGTGCTGCCGGTCCCGGTGGCCAAGCTCCGCGAGGCTTACCCCAAGGTGAACGTGAGCCTGCACCAGGGCTCGCCCGACCAGGTGGCGCGCATGGTGATCGACGAAATTGCCGAGGTGGGCATTGCGACCGAATCGCTCGCGGACTACGCAGAGCTGGTGACCCTGCCCTGCTACGAATGGCAGCACGTGCTGGTGCTCCCCAAAGACCACCCGCTGGCCGCCAAGGAGCGCATCTCGCTCGAAGACCTGGCGCACGAGCCCATCATTACTTACCACCCGTCGTTCACCGGCCGCACGCGCATCGACCACGCCTTTGCGCAGAAAAAGCTCACGCCGCGCATCGCGCTCGAGGCCATCGACTCCGACGTGATCAAGACCTATGTGCGCCTGGGCCTGGGCGTTGGCATCGTGGCCGAGATGGCGGTGCGCGACGAGTCGAATGCCGACCTCGTGGTGCGCCCCATGGGCCATGTGTTCGGCCAGAACATTGCACGCGTGGCGTTCAAGCGCAGTGCCTACCTTCGCAACTTCGTCTTCAAGTTTGCCGAGTTGCTGTCCGACCGGCTCGACCGCAACCTGATTGCCAAGGCCCTGAGCGGGCATCAGCAAGACTACGATCTTTGATATTCAGCAGCCCCAGCTTCCGACCACGACCATGAGCACTGTTCTTTCCGCCCCACGCACGCCGGAGATCACCACCAAGCTGCCCGCCGTCGGCACCACCATCTTCACCGTGATGTCCGCGCTGGCAACCGAGAAGAACGCGGTGAACCTCGGCCAGGGCTTCCCCGACTTCAACTGCGACCCGAAGCTGCTCGAAGACGTGACGGCCGCCATGGCCGCGGGCCACAACCAATATCCGCCGATGCCCGGCATTCCCGCACTGCGCGAAGCCATTGCCGGCAAGATTGCCGCGCTCTACGGCCACAGCTACAACGCTGCCACCGAAATCACGGTGACCGCGGGCGCCACGCAGGCGATCATCACGGCCATTCTTGCCGTGGTGCGCGCGGGCGACGAGGTCATCGTGCTGGAGCCCTGCTACGACAGCTACGTGCCCAACATCGAGCTTGCAGGCGGCAGCGTGGTGCGCGTGCCGCTCACGCCGGGTACCTTCCGACCCGACTTCGACAAGATTGCCGCGGCGCTCTCGCCGCGCACGCGCGCGATCATCGTCAACACGCCGCACAACCCGAGCGCCACCATCTGGACCGCGGCCGAAATGCGCAAGCTCGAAGAGCTGCTCGCGCCGACCGACGTGTTCGTGATTGCCGACGAGGTGTACGAGCACATGATCTACGACGGTGCGCAGCACGAAAGCGTGGCCCGCTTCCCGGGCCTTGCGGCGCGCAGCTTCATCGTGAGCAGCTTCGGCAAGACCTATCACGTCACCGGCTGGAAGGTCGGCTACGTGGCGGCGCCAGCGCCGCTCATGGCGGAATTCCGCAAGGTGCACCAGTTCAACGTGTTCACGGTGAACACACCCATGCAGCATGCGCTCGCGCAGTACATGGCCGACCCGAAGCCTTACCTCGAGCTTCCGGCCTTCTACCAGCACAAGCGCGACCTTTTTGCCGCAGGGCTCGCCGAAAAGACCCGCTTCAAGCTGCTGCGCAGCGAAGGCAGCTACTTCCAGTGCGTCGACATCTCGGCAGTCAGCGATCTCTCCGAAGCCGACTTCTGCCTGTGGCTCACCAGCGAGATCGGGGTGGCGGCCATTCCGCTGTCGGCCTTCTACGGCAACGGCTTCGACCAGCGCGTGGTCCGTTTCTGCTTCGCCAAGAAGGACGAGACGCTGATCTCCGCGCTGGACCGTCTCGCCCGCCTTTGAGTGCTGAGGCGGCTTCAAGGCCGACGCCAACGGTAGGACAGTCCTGACCGCCGAAGGAGCGGCTTTCCGTCGTGTTTTGCGCTCCGGGACAACGAGCATCGATCTCGTAACAACAACGTCCAGGAGAAAAGCATGTCCCTCTCGTTCATTCTGCTGATCATTCTGATCTTGCTGCTGATCGGTGCGCTGCCGAGCTGGGGCTACAGCCGCAGCTGGGGCTACGGGCCAAGCGGTGGCCTGGGCCTCGTCCTGGTGATCGTGATCATCCTGGTGCTCATGGGACGCATATAGCGCTCACTGAAATTTCTCGCACCTGAAGAAGCCCGCGCAAGCGGGCTTCTTTTTTGCGGCCTGCGATCAGGCCTGCAGCTGGGCCCAGGCTTTGTCCAGCCGCTTGATGCTGACTGGCTGTGGCGTGCGCAGCTCCTGCGCGAAAAAGCTCACGCGAAGCTCTTCGAGCAGCCAGCGGAATTCGAGCATGCGATCGTCCACCACGCCCTTGCGCTCCGCCACCAGGCGCCAGTAGCGCTGCTCCTGCGGGCGCAGTTCGGCCAGCTTGGCGGCGTCGCGCGCGGGGTCGGCACGGAGCTTGTCGAGTCGCAGCACGATCGCCTTGAGGTACCGCGCGAAATGCTGCAACTGCGTCCACGGCGCATCGGCAATGAACCGCTTGCCCACCAGGCGCTGCAACTGCTGGGCGGCGTCCTGCACGGCTTCGGGCTGGATCTTGGTGTCCTTGATCTTGCGTGCGGCTGCCGCGTATTCGACCAGGATGGTCGATGCCAGCCGCGCCACCTCGTTCGCGATCAGCGTGAGCCGGCCCCGGCCCTCTTCGAGCCGGCGCTTGAATGCAAACTCGTCAGTGGGCAGCGGCTCCTGCAGAAACGCGCGGTCGATCGCCACGTCGATGATCTGCGTGCGCAACTCTTCCGATGTGCCGAGCGGCATGTAGGCCACCGCCATCTTCTGCAGATCGGGGATGTTCTTCTCGAGGTACTTGAGCGCGTCTTTCAGCTGCAGCGCAAACAGCCTGCGCAGGCCGGCGCGGTGCTTTGCGGCGGCCACGGCGGGCTCATCGAACACTTCGATGGTGACGGCATCGCCCTCGTCGCGCAGCGCCGGAAACCCGATGAGCGACTGCGATCCGCGGCGCACTTCCATCAGTTCTGGCAGCTCGCCGAAGCTCCAGCTCGTGTAGCGCTGGCCGGCGGGCAAGCTCGGCGCGGCCTGTGCCGGCGCGGCGGCGTTGCCCTTGGCTTGCGCGCGCCCATCGGCACCATCCGCCGGCTTTCGCTCCGCGGATGCCTTGACGTTGAGCCCCGCCAACGCCTGAAAGGCACCGCGCGCCTGCGCGCCCAGTTCGGCCTTGAGCGCCCCCAGGTTGCGCCCCATGCCAAGCTGGCGCCCATGCTCGTCCACGATGCGCAGGTTCATGAACAGGTGCGGCGGCAGCATGTCGAGCTTGAAGTCGGCGCGCTTCACGTCGATGCTCGTGGCATCGCGCACGCGCTTGAGCAGCACGTCGGTCAGCGAGCCGTGGCCGAACACCTCGGGCGCCGAGAGTTCTTCCGCCAGCTTTGCCGCCGAATCGGGCAGTGGCACCAACCTGGAGCGCGGGCGCTGCGGCAGGCTCTTGAGCAGCGCCTGGATCTTGTCCTTGAGCATGCCGGTGACCAGCCATTCGCAGCGCTCTTCGCTCACCTGGTTGAGCACGAAAAGCGGCACGCTGACCGTGAGACCGTCCTTCGCGTCGCCCGGCTCGTGCAGGTAGCTCGCGGCGCAATCGACACCGCCGAGCCGCAGCGTGGGCGGGAACGACTGCGTGGTGATGCCTGCCGCCTGGTGGCGCATCAGCTCTTCGCGCGTCAGGTACAGCAGGCGCGGCTGCTCCTTCGAGGCATGGCGGTACCAGTTCTCGAAGCTGATGCCGCTCGCCACGTCGGCGGGCAACTGCGCGTCGTAGAAGGCGAAGATCAGCTCTTCATCCACCAGCACGTCTTGCCGGCGCGCCTTGTGTTCCAGCCCCTCGACCTCGCGCACCAGCTTGCGATTGGCCGCCAGGAACGGAAACTTGCTTTCCCACTGCCCGCCAACCAGCGCCTCGCGAATGAAGATCTCGCGCGCCGCCACCGGATCGACTTTGGTGAAGTCGACGCGGCGCCCGCTGTAGACCACCAGCCCATAGAGCGTTGCGCGCTCGAGCGCTGAAACCTGTGCGCCCTTCTTCTCCCAGTGCGGATCGAGCAGTTGCTTCTTCAGCAGATGGCCGGCCACCTGTTCAAGCCACTGCGGCTCGATGTTGGCAATGCCTCGGCCGAAGAGCCGCGTGGTCTCGACCAACTCGGCCGCAACAATCCAGCGGCCGGGCTTTTTCTTCAGGTGCGCACCCGGATGGCGGTAGAACTTGATGCCGCGCGCACCGAGGTATGCCTCGTCGTCTTCGAGCTTCCAGCCCACGTTGCCGAGCAGACCCGCCAGCATCGACAGGTGCAGCGGTTCGTAGCCGGCCGGCTCCGCGTTGATGCGCCACTTGTGCTCGGTCACGACCGTGAGCAGCTGCGAGTGGATGTCGCGCCATTCGCGCACTCGGCGGATGTTGATGAAGTTCTGGCGCAGCAGCTGCTCGTATTGGCGGTTGCTCAGCTTGTGCGTATCGCCATGCCCACCGCGCGCATCGGCAATCCATTTCCACAGCCGCAGGTAGCCGCTGAACTCGCTCTTCTCGTCGTCGAATTTCGAATGCGCCTGGTCGGCCTGCTGCTGCGCATCCATCGGCCGGTCGCGCACGTCCTGCACACTGAGGGCCGACGCGATGACCAGCACTTCTTCGAGCGCGCCACGCGTGCGCGCCTCCAGGATCATCCGTCCGACGCGCGGATCGAGCGGCAGCTTGGCCAGCTCGGCGCCCGTGGCCGTGAGTTCGTTGGCGTCGTCGACCGCGCCGAGCTCGTTCAGCAGCTGGTAGCCGTCGGCAATCGCGCGCGGCGAAGGCGCTTCGAGAAACGGAAAACGCGCCACGTCGCCCAGGCGCAGCGACTTCATGCGCAGGATCACGCCCGCGAGCGAGGAGCGCAGGATCTCGGGGTCGGTAAAACGCGGCCGGCCTTCGAAATCCTTCTCGTCGTAAAGCCGGATGCAGATGCCGTTGGCCACACGGCCGCAACGCCCCGCGCGCTGGTTGGCCGCGGCCTGGCTGATCGGCTCAACCAGCAATTGCTCGACCTTGCTGCGGAAGCTGTAGCGCTTGACGCGCGCCGTGCCTGTGTCGATCACGTAGCGGATGCCCGGCACGGTGAGCGAGGTTTCGGCCACGTTGGTGGCGAGCACAATGCGCCGGCCCGTGTGGCCGTCGAAGATACGGTCCTGCTCGGGGCCCGACAGCCGTGCGAACAGCGGCAGCACCTCGGCGTTGCGCAGCAGCGGCTGGTGGCTCAGGTGGCGGCGCAGGTGGTCAGCCGCCTCGCGGATCTCGCGCTCGCCGGGCAGAAAAACGAGGATGTCGCCCGCGTTGTGCGGATCGCGCCAGAGCTCGTCAACGCCATCGGCAATGGCGTCGTTCAGGTCATGCTCGCGCGACTCTTCAAAGGGCCGATAGCGTTGCTCGACCGGAAAGGTGCGTCCGGACACATAGATGATCGGCGCAGGTCCCTTGCCCGACGCAAAGTGCTGCGCAAAGCGATCCGCATCGATGGTGGCCGAGGTCACGATCACCTTCAGGTCGGGCCGGCGCGGAAGAATTTCGCGCAGGTAGCCCAGTAGGAAGTCGATGTTCAGTGAGCGCTCGTGCGCCTCGTCGATGATCAGCGTGTCGTAGGCCTTGAGCAGCGGATCGGTCTGCGTTTCCGCCAGCAGGATGCCGTCGGTCATGAGCTTGACCGACGCGTCGCGGCTCAGCCGGTCCTGAAAGCGCACCTTGAAGCCGACCACATCGCCTAGCGGCGTTTTCAGTTCTTCGGCAATGCGCTTGGCCACCGAGCTTGCCGCAATGCGGCGCGGCTGCGTGTGGCCGATGAGTCGGCCCTTGCCCGGCGGCGCATTGAGCTTGCCGCGGCCGAGCGCCAGCGCGATCTTCGGAAGCTGGGTGGTCTTGCCCGAGCCCGTTTCGCCGCAGACGATCACGACCTGGTGCGCCTCGATGGCGGCCATGATTTCATCGCGCCGGCCGGAGACCGGGAGCGATTCGGGAAAGTCGATGCGCAAGGGAGCGGAAGGTGTCGTGGTCGTCAAGGGAAAGCTATTCGGAGAAGACGCGGCAGGCAAACCGTCGATTATCGGCGCGCGCCGCCACTGTTGCACGGCTCCCACAATGCGCGGCTGCCACGCAACAGGCGGAGTAAATAGTCTTTACTCCCGCGCAACCCGCCGCTACGATTGCGCCCATGACCTCCTTCCTCGTACCCCCCACTTTGCGCGGCCGCCGCGCAAGCCATGCCCCGGTGCATGGCGGGGTCGAGCTGCCGCGTCCGGCCTGAAGAAGAAGCCCGCGCGTCCGTTGCACCGGACGCCCTGCTCGCTTCCACGGCCGAAGCGCAGCAACCGACCCTCACACAGCATCTGCATTGCCGCCTTCTCGCCCGCGAGGGAGCGGCGGCTTCTTCATTTCCGTTTTTATTTTCAAGAATTCCATGTCCAACGACATTCATCCAGACCTGCATGCGGCGCTCTCCGAGCGGACGCGCCATCTGCAGGCAGTTGCCCAGGCGCTCAAGACCGAGCTCTTCGGCATCGACGACATCATCGACCGCGTGATCGATTCACTGCGGGCGTGGTACGTGTTTCCGCAACTCATCAGCCGCCCGGTCATCGTGTGCCTGTGGGGCCTCACGGGCACCGGCAAGACGCAGCTGGTGCGCAGGCTCGCGCAGCACCTGGGCTTTTACGACCGCTTCATCGAAGTGCAGATGGACGGCTTCAGCCACGGCTCGGGCTACAGCAGCCGCGGCTCGATTTCGGCCATGCTGGCCGAATCGGGCATCGACGAAGGCACGCCGGGCATCCTGGTGCTCGACGAGTTCCAGCGCTTTCGCACGCTCGAGAGCAACGGCAACGACGCCAAGGTCGAGCGCTACCAGGACGTGTGGGCGCTGCTCTCCGACGGCCGGCTGCCGCCGGCGCTGTCGATGCTCGGCGAGATCGAAGCCTCGCTCGCCCAGGCCGAATACGAACAGGACCGTGACGGCCCGCCCGACAAGAAGAAGGCGAAGAAGCGAAAGCTCCACCTCGCCCCTTGGGAGGCGCAGGAGATCAAGCGCTGCCTCAAGCTGCCCGAAACGCTGCTGCAGATCATGGCCTGGAAGCCTTCCGAGGTGCATGCACGGCTGCGCGCCTTCCGCGACGCGCAGCAGAGTTGGGAGACCGACTACAGCAAGCTGCTGGTGTTCGTCTCGGGCAACCTCGACGAGATGTATGCCGAAACCGCGCGCCGCGTGGAAGACTGCGACACCGACGCCGACATCTTCCATGCGCTGACCAAGAAGCTCTCGCTGATCGATGTGAAGAAGGCGTTGGCTGAGCGCTTCAAGCCCGAGCAGGTGGCGCGGCTGGGCAACAACCACGTCATCTACCCGTCGTTCAGCCGGGCCACCTACGTGCAGCTGATTCTGTCGATCTGCGACCGCTATGTGGAAGAGATCCGCGAAAGCTCGGGCGTGCGTTTCATGCTCGAGTCCAGTGTGTACGAGCAGATCTACGCCAACGCCGTTTTCCCGGCACAGGGCACGCGCCCGCTGTTCTCCTCGATCCACGCGATCCTGAGCGCGACGCTGGTCAACGCGGCACTCTGGGCGCTGGAGCAAGGCGCGGGCGGTACAGAGCCGGTGTGGCTGTCGCTTGAAACGACGGGCGACAAGGCTTGCATCGTGGCTCGGTACCGGGAAGGCAAGCGCGAGGTGCGCCGCAGCTTTGCGGTCACGCTCGAGCTCAACCGGCTCAAGCAGCGCTCGAACGAAGACTTTCGGGCCCTGCTGGCGGTGCACGAGGCCGGCCACGGCGTGGCCTACGGCCTGCTGTTCGGCCGCGCGCCGCAGGAGATCAAGATCAACGTCGCGTCTTTTGAGGGCGGCTACAACAGCTACGAAGACCGCAAGGCATGGTCGCGGCAGAACCTGCGCGACCGTATCTGCGTCGGTCTGGCGGGCCGGGCCGCGGAGCAACTGGTGTTCGGCGAACAGGCCTGCACCTCGGGTGCGTCGCAAGACTTCCGCAAGGCCACCGCTTTCGCCGCGCAGTACGTGCGCCATTACGCGTTCGGCACGCGGCTGAGCCGCACCGACGTGGCCAACGACGCCGAGGACAACCTCAACACCGACCTGAAGGCCACCAACCCGGAGATCGAAGCGCTGCTCGCGCAGGAGCATGCACGCGCGCTGGCGCTGCTCGAGGCGCACACGCCGGCCTTCATGGCGGTGGTCGATGCGCTGATGCGCGAAGGCTCCGTGGCGCCGTCGCAACTGGCCGAAATGCTCGACCTGCCCGCCGACGCGGGCGAATCGACCGACGCCTATGCCGCGCTGCTGGCCACCTTCAGGGCACGCAAGCTGCCCGGTTCGGAGCCTCCCGAGGCGCCGGGCGGCCCCGGCGCCGCCCGGCTGCTGCGCGCGTTGGCCTGAGCTGCGCGAACCTTCGTTCAAGAATGCACAATCACGCTCCATGTCCACCGTTTTCAACTTCACCTTCGTGCCCTGGTTCCGCTCGGTCGCGCCCTACATCCACACGCACCGCGGTAAGACTTTCGTGGTCGCCCTGGCGGGTGAGGCGATTGCGGCGGGCAAGCTGCAGAACATTGCGCAAGACCTGGCGCTGATCCAGAGCATGGGCGTCAAGATCGTACTGGTGCACGGCTTCCGCCCGCAGGTCAACGAGCAGCTCGCCGCCAAGGGGCACGAGGCGCGCTATTCGCACGGCATCCGCATTACCGACGAGGTGGCGCTCGATTCCGCCCAGGAGGCCGCCGGGCAGTTGCGCTACGAGATCGAAGCCGCATTCAGCCAGGGCCTGCCGAACACGCCAATGGCCGGCTCTACGGTGCGCGTGATCTCGGGCAACTTCATTACGGCGCGGCCCATCGGCGTGGTCGACGGCGTGGACTTCAAGCATTCGGGCCTGGTGCGCAAGGTCGATGCGGTGGGCATCCGCCGCACGCTCGACTTCGGCGCCATGGTGCTGATGTCGCCCTTCGGCTTCTCGCCCACCGGCGAGGCGTTCAACCTGACGATGGAAGAAGTCGCCACCAGCGTGGCCATTTCGATCCAGGCGGACAAGCTGATCTTCCTGACCGAAATTCCGGGCATCCGCATCGACAGCGAGCTGCCCGAGAGCGAAGACAACCCGATCGACACCGAGCTGCCGCTCGCCGCGGCCGAGAAGCTGCTGGCGTCGCTGCCGCCGCCGCAAAAACCCACCGACACCGCGTTTTACCTGCAGCACTGCGTGAAGGCCTGCAAGGCCGGCGTGGAGCGCAACCACATTCTGCCGTTTGCGCTCGACGGCTCGCTGCTGCTCGAGGTGTATGTGCACGACGGCGTCGGCACCATGGTCATCGACGAGAAGCTCGAAAGCCTGCGCGAAGCCACGGTGGACGACATCGGCGGCATCCTGCAGCTGATCGAGCCCTTCGAGCGCGACGGCACCCTGGTGAAGCGCGACCGCACCGAAATCGAGCGCGACGTGGGCCACTACACCGTCATCGAGCACGACGGCGTGATCTTCGGCTGCGCGGCGCTCTACCCCTACCCCGAGGCACGCACGGCCGAGATGGCGGCGCTGACGGTGTCGCCTCAATCGCAATCGCAAGGCGATGGCGAGCGCATCCTCAAGCGCATCGAGCATCGCGCCAAGGCCATGGGCCTAGAAAGCATCTTCGTGCTCACCACGCGCACCATGCACTGGTTTTTGAAGCGCGGCTTCCAGCAGGTCAACCCGGACTGGCTGCCCGAAGCCCGCAAGCGCAAGTACAACTGGGACCGCAAGAGCCAGGTGCTGGTCAAGAAAATCTGAACTCATAAAGGAAGCCCGCCGCCATGACGCTCGCCACCGCCCTGCTGTTCTCCATCGTGGCGCTGGCCGCCATTGCCACGCCCGGCCCGACCGTGCTGCTGGCGCTGAGCAACGGATCGAGACGCGGCGTCCGCGGCGCGCTGCCGGGCATTCTGGGCGCCGTGCTGTCCGACTTCGTCCTGGTCGGCGCCGTTGCCCTCGGCCTGGGCGCCTTGCTGGCCGCCTCTGAGTTCTGGTTTTCCATGCTCAAGTGGGTGGGCGCCGTGTACCTTGCCTGGCTGGGCATTCGCATGCTGCGCTCCAAGGGCGGCAGCTTCGATGCGCCTCGGGCCAGTGTGGGCACCCCTTCCTCCGGCGCTCCCAAGGAGGGCCGCAAGGTCTTCCTCAAGTCATTCCTGGTGGCGGTCACCAACCCGAAGGGCTACCTGTTCTGCTCGGCGCTGATGCCGCAGTTCATCGACCCGTCGGCCGCGCAGGGCATGCAGTACGCCATCATTGCCGTGCTGTTCGCCTCGCTCGACGCAGCGGTCATGCTGGTCTACGCCTTCGTCGGCGCGCGCGCCATGCGGCTGCTCACGGCCGCCGCGGCCCGCTGGATCGACCGCACCTGCGGTGCGATGCTGCTGGCGCTGGCCGGCTCGCTGGCGTTCTACCGGCGCAGCGGCACCTGAGCAGGGCGGAGCGGCCGGCGACCCGTCGCCGATAATCGCTCTCCATGAATCCCCTGCTTTCCAAGCTCCAGCCCTACCCCTTCGAGCGGCTGCGGCTCCTTTTCGAGGGCGTCAAGCCCAATGCCGATTACGCGCCGGTCAGCCTGGGCATCGGTGAGCCCAAGCACGCCACGCCAGAGTTCATCAAGGAGGCGCTGGCGGCCAGCATGTCGACACTGGCGGCCTACCCCGCAACGGCGGGCAACCTGAAGCTGCGCACCGCCTTTACCGACTGGCTGAAGCGCCGCTACGCCCTGCAACTCGACCCGGGCTTACAGGTGCTGCCGGTCAACGGCTCGCGCGAGGCGCTGTTCTCGCTGGCGCAAACGGTGGTCGACGCCAGCAAATCGCCCGCGCCGGTGGTGGTTTCGCCCAATCCGTTCTATCAAATCTACGAAGGCGCGGCGCTTCTCGCCGGCGCTGAGCCCTATTACGTTCCGAGCGTGGCGTCGCGCAATTTCGCGGTCGATTGGGACAGCGTGCCCGAGGCGGTCTGGGAGCGCACGCAGTTGGTGTTCGTCTGCTCGCCGGGCAACCCGACCGGCGCCGTGATGCCGCGGGACGAATGGAAGAAGCTTTTCGCGCTGTCCGATCGCTTCGGGTTCGTGATTGCCGCCGACGAGTGCTACAGCGAGATCTACTTCCGCGACGAGCCGCCGCTCAGCGGCCTGGAAGCCGCCGCCAAGCTCGGCCGGGGCGACTTCAAGAACCTGATTGCGCTCACCTCGCTGTCCAAGCGCAGCAATGTTCCGGGCCTGCGCAGCGGCTTCGTGGCGGGTGATGCCGCCATCATCAAGAGCTTTCTGCTCTACCGCACCTACCATGGCAGCGCCATGAGCGGCACCGTGGCCGCGGCCAGCATTGCGGCCTGGGGCGACGAAACCCACGTGGTCGAAAACCGCGCCAAGTACCGCGCCAAGTTCGACGCCGTCACGCCGCTGCTTGAACCGGTGCTCGATGTGCGGCTGCCGGATGCCAGCTTCTACCTCTGGGCAGGGGTACCCGAAGTGTGGGCTGGCGACGACGAATCCTTCGCCCGTGAGCTCTACGCTCAATACAATGTTACGGTTTTGCCGGGGAGCTATCTGGCGCGCGACACGGCGCACAGCCCCAACCCCGGCCGTGGCCGCATCCGCATGGCTTTGGTGGCCGAAACTGCCGAATGCGTGGAAGCCGCCGAACGCATCGTCCGCTTCGTCCAATCCGGTGCGCAAGGCCAGCGCTGAACCGCTGCTTTCCCGGCTCCCATTTTTTACCTGAGACTCTCCCATGACCCAGCAACTGCAACAAATCATCGACGCCGCGTGGGAAGACCGCGCCAATGTCTCGCCCACCGCCGCCTCCGCCGAAGTGCGCGACGCGGTCGAGCACGTGATCTCCGAACTCAACAACGGCAAGCTGCGCGTTGCCACGCGTGAAGGCGTGGGCAAGTGGACGGTGCACCAGTGGATCAAGAAGGCCGTGCTGCTGTCGTTCCGCCTGAAGGACAACGAGCAGATGCAGGCCGGATCGCTGGGCTTTTATGACAAGGTGCCGACCAAGTTCTCGCACCTGTCGGCTGGCGAACTGAAGGAATCGGGCGTTCGCATCGTGCCGCCGGCCGTGGCGCGCCGCGGCAGCTACATCGCCAAGGGCGCGATCCTGATGCCCTCTTACGTGAACATCGGCGCCTACGTCGGCGAAGGCACCATGGTCGACACCTGGGCCACCGTGGGCTCGTGCGCGCAGATCGGTGCCAACGTGCACCTGTCGGGCGGCGTCGGCATCGGCGGCGTGCTCGAGCCGCTGCAGGCCGGCCCGACCATCATCGAAGACAACTGCTTCATCGGCGCCCGCTCCGAAGTGGTCGAAGGCGTGGTGATCGAAGAAAACTCCGTGCTCGGCATGGGCGTGTACATCGGCCAGAGCACGCCCATCTTCAACCGCGACACCGGAGAAACCTTCTTCGGCCGCGTGCCGTCCGGCAGCGTGGTCATCAGCGGCAACCTGCCCAAGAAGACCAAGTCGGGCCAGGACTACAGCACCTACGCGGCAATCATCGTCAAGACGGTCGATGCGCAAACGCGTTCCAAGACCAGCCTGAACGACCTGCTGCGCGACTGATCGACAGGCTCCCGCCTTTGTCCCGTTAGAAAACAACAGCACCCGAGGAGAGAGACCGATGAACATGATGGAGCGAATTCTTCGTTTGATGGCCGAGCGCAAGGCCTCCGACATCTACCTCTCGGCCCACTCCCCGGTGCTGATTCGCATGAACGGCACCTGCGTGCCGATCAATGCGCAGGTGCTGCCCGCCACAGCGCCGCTCGCGCTGCTGGCCGAAGTGGTGCCCGAAGCCCGCATCCAGGAGCTGGAAAGAACGGGCGAGCTCAACATGGCCGTGATGGTCGAAGGCGCCGGCAACTACCGCATCAGCGCCATGCGCCAGCGCGGCAGCTATGCGGTGGTGGTGCGGCACATTGCCTCGACCATTCCCAGCTTTGCCGACCTGAACCTGCCCGACATTCTCAAGACGCTGATCATGGAAAAGCGCGGGCTGATCCTGATGGTCGGCGCCACGGGCGCGGGCAAGACCACCACGCTGGCCTCGATGCTCGACTACCGCAACGAGCACGCCACGGGCCACATCCTCACGGTGGAAGAGCCCATCGAGTTCACCTACACCAACAAGAAGTCGCTGGTGAACCAGCGCGACGTGGGCAGCGACACCGAGTCGCTGCAGGTTGCGCTCAAGAACGCGTTGCGCCAGGCGCCCGACGTGATCCAGATCGGCGAAATCCGCGACCGCGAAACCATGACGGCAGCCATTGCCTATGCGCAGTCGGGCCACCTGTGCGTGGCCACGCTGCATGCCAACAACAGCTACCGTGCGCTCAACCGCATCCTGAGCTTCTTCCCGGTCGAGGTGCGCCCCACGCTCTTGGGCGACCTGGGCTCGGCCCTGCGCGCCATCGTGTCGCAACGGTTGCTGCGCACGCCCACCGGCGGCCGCGTGCCGGCGCTCGAAGTCATGCTCAACACGGCCCTGGTGGCCGAGCTGATCGAAAAAGGCGACTTCTCCGCCGTCAAGGAGGCCATGGAACAGTCGATGGCCGAAGGCTCGCAGACCTTCGAGGAAGACATTGCCCGCCTCATCACCGAAGAGCGCGTGACGCGCGAGGAAGGCCTGGCCCAGGCCGACTCGCCCACCAACCTGATGTGGCGCCTGCAGAACCGCGCCGCGCCCAAGCCCAAGACCGAAGACCGTCACCTGACGGACCAGGTCGACGAACCCACCTTTACCGACATCACGCTGGACGTGAAGTTCTGACCGACCCAGCCCTTCCGGCTTTTTTCCGATGTCCCGTACGCTCCAGCTCGCCGAACAACTCATCTCGCGCCCCTCCGTCACCCCCGAGGATGCGGGTTGCCAACAGATCATCGGCGAACGGCTGGCGCCGCTGGGCTTCACACTTGAAACCATCGAGAGCGGCCCGGCCGACTTTCGCGTGACCAACCTGTGGGCAGTGCGCCGGCCCACCGGGGCCGCGGCGACCAAGACGCTGGTGTTCGCCGGCCATACCGACGTGGTGCCCACCGGCCCGCTCGAGCAATGGACCAGCCACCCCTTCACGCCCACGCACCGCGGCGGCAAGCTCTACGGCCGCGGCGCCTGCGACATGAAGACCTCGGTCGCCGCCTTCGTGGTGTCGATCGAAGAATTTCTCAAGGCCACGCCCGACCCCAAGCTCACGCTCGCGCTGCTGCTCACCAGCGATGAAGAAGGCCCCGGCGTCGACGGCACCGTCGTCGTATGCAACGCTCTCGCTGCGCGCGGCGAAACCATCGACTACTGCATCGTCGGCGAGCCCACAGCCGTCCAGCGCTGTGGCGACATGATCAAGAACGGCCGCCGCGGCACCATGAGCGGCAAGCTCACGGTGAACGGCGTGCAGGGCCACATCGCCTATCCGCACCTGGCAAAAAACCCGGTGCACGCCTTTGCGCCTGCGCTGGCCGAACTGGTGGCCATCAACGCGGCCGGCGGTTGGGACGCGGGCAATGCGTACTTCCAGCCCACCAGCTGGCAGATCAGCAATTTCCATTCGGGCACGGGCGCGAGCAACGTGATTCCGGGCAGCGCGGTCGTCGACTTCAACTTTCGCTTCTCGACCGAATCGACACCCGAATCGCTGCAGAAGCGCGTGCACGCGGTGCTCGATGCCCATGGCGTCGACTACACGCTCGCCTGGACCGTGGGCGGCCTGCCCTTTCTTACCACGCCGGGCGAACTGGTGGCGTCGGTGCAGGCGGCCATTGCGGACGAAACCGGCATCCAGACCGAACTCTCGACCAGCGGCGGCACCAGCGATGCACGCTTCATCGCCAAGATCTGTAAGCAGGTGGTCGAGCTCGGCCCGGTCAACGCCAGCATCCACAAGATCGACGAGCACATCGACGTGGCCGAGATCGAGACGCTGAAGAACATCTACAAGCGCACGCTGGAGCGGCTCGAAGTGCTGCTCAACCCATCATGAAGCGCTTGTCTTTCTCCCTCCCCTCCCGGGGGAGGGCCGGGGTGGGGGCAATCGGCGCATCTATTGGACGCTCTGCCCGCCCCCATCCCAACCTTCCCCCAAAAGGGGAAGGAGCAAATCCATGAGCACGGTCATCGAACTCATCGAAGCCGGCGCCAAGCAGCTGGAAGAGGCCGGCGTCGCCTTCGGCCACGGCACCGCCAACGCGTTCGACGAAGCCGCCTGGCTTGTGCTGTGGCGCCTGAAGCTGCCGCTCGACGACCTGGACGCGGTGGCCGACACACCCGTGTCCCCCGCCGATGCCGCCAAGGTGCAAGCACTCATCGAAGAGCGCATTGCCACGCGCAAGCCCGCCGCCTATCTCACGAAAGAAGCCTGGCTGCAGGGCGTGCCCTTCTATGTAGACGAGCGCGCCATCGTGCCGCGCAGCTTCATTGCCGAACTGATTGCCGACGGCAGCATCGACTACTGGCTGGGCGAGCACACGCAGCGCGTGCTCGACCTGTGCACCGGCAACGGCAGCCTGGCCGTGCTCGCGGCGCTGACCTATCCGGACGTGACGGTGGACGCCGCCGACCTGTCGGTGGAGGCGCTCGAAGTAGCCGCCATCAACGTGACGCGGCACCAACTCGATGCACGCGTGACGCTGATCGAATCGGACGGCCTCAAGAAGGTAGCCGGCCCCTACGACCTGGTGCTGTGCAACCCGCCCTATGTGAACAGCGCGAGCATGACCGCCCTGCCCGCCGAATACCGCGCCGAGCCTGAACTGGCGCTGGCCGGCGGCACCGACGGCATGGACTTTGTGCGCCAGCTGTTCGCCGACGCGCCTTCGCGCATGAGCGAGCAGGCGGTGCTGGTGCTTGAAATCGGCAACGAGCGCGACTACTTCGAGGCGGCGTTTCCGCAGCTCGAGGTGGTGTGGCTCGAAACGTCGGCGGGCGAGGACCAGGTCTTGCTGGTCACCCGCGCCGCCCTGCTGGCCGGCGCCGGCGCGCGTTAGCTGCGCCGGCCAAGCCCCTCCACCGCTTTCCGCAGCCTGCGCTGCGGCCCCTTTATCGGGCGCTCTTCGCCCCTATGCCCCTTTGCGCCAGGCCGTCCGGGGCTGGGCGGGATAATCGCCCCTACGGTTCCTATTTCATGATTACTCTCAAAAACGTCATTCTTCGCCGCAGCGCCAAGGTTCTGCTCGACGGCGCCACCGTCACTCTCAATCCCGGTGAAAAGGTCGGCCTGGTGGGCCGCAACGGCGCGGGCAAGTCGACGCTGTTCGCGCTGCTCAACGGCACGCTGCACGAAGACGGCGGCGACTTTTCGGTGCCCAAGCACTGGCGCATGGCCCAGGTGGCGCAGAACATGCCCGAAACCGACGAGTCGGCCACCGAATTCGTCGTAGGCGGCGACACCCGCCTGACCGAGCTGCGCGAAAAACTGGCCGCCATCGAGGCTGCCTACGAAGCCAACCCCGACGATGGCGACATCGGCATGGAACTGGCCCACGCGTACACCGACCTGGCCGATGCCGGCGAACACGACGCAGTGCCGCGCGCGCAGGCGCTGATTCTTGGCCTGGGCTTCAAGTCGCATGAGCTCGACGAGCCCGTGAACAGCTTCTCGGGCGGTTGGCGCATGCGCCTGCAGCTGGCCCGCGCGCTGATGTGCCCAAGCGACCTGCTTTTGCTCGACGAACCCACCAACCACCTGGACCTGGACGCGCTCGTCTGGCTTGAAGCCTGGCTGCAGAAATACGCCGGCACCATGATCGTCATCAGCCACGACCGCGAGTTTCTCGATGCCGTGACCGACGTGACCCTGCACATTGCCAACGCCCAGCTCACGCGCTACGGCGGCAACTACAGCAAGTTCGAGGACATGCGCGCGCTGCAGATGGAGCAGCAGCAAGTTGCCTTCAGCAAGCAGCAGGACAAGATCGCCCACCTGCAGAAGTTCATCGACCGCTTCAAGGCCAAGGCCAGCAAGGCCAAGCAGGCGCAAAGCCGCGTCAAGGCGCTGGAGCGCATGGAGCGCGTGGCGCCGCTGCTGGCCGAAGCCGACTTCACCTTCGAATTCAAGGAGCCCGGCAACATTCCGAACCCGATGCTCTCGATCAGCAACGCGAGCTTCGGCTATGAGATCGAAGGCGAAGAGCCCAAGACCATTCTGCGCGGCGTCAGCCGCTCGGTGCTGGCGGGCCAGCGCATCGGTATTCTGGGCGCCAACGGCCAGGGCAAGTCGACCCTGGTGAAGACCATTGCGCGCGAAATGGGCGCACTGGCCGGCCAGGTGACGGAGGGCAAGGGCCTGAACATCGGCTACTTTGCGCAGCAGGAACTCGACGTGCTGCGCCCGCAGGACACACCGCTCGAGCACATGGTGCGCATGGCGCGCGAGCTCGGCAGCAGCGTGAAAGAGGCCACCGGCGAGCAGGCCTTGCGCGGCTTCCTGGGCAGCTTCAACTTCAGCGGCGACATGGTGAAGCAGCCCGTGGGCACCATGAGCGGCGGCGAAAAGGCGCGGCTGGTGCTCGCGATGATGGTGTGGCAGCGCCCCAACCTGCTGCTGCTGGACGAGCCCACCAACCACCTGGACCTGGCCACCCGCGAGGCCCTGGCCGTGGCCCTGAACGAGTTCGAAGGCACGCTGATGCTCGTGAGCCACGACCGTGCGCTGCTGCGCTCGGTGTGCGACGAATTCTGGCTGGTGGGCCGCGGCGTGGTCACCGATTTCGACGGCGACCTCGACGACTACCAGCGCTACCTGCTCGACGAAGCCAAGCGGCTGCGCGAAGAGGCCAAGGTGGCCGTGCGCGAGGCCGCAAGTGCCGCTGCACCCGCCGTGGCTGCGCCTGCGCCGGCTGCGGCCGAGAGCGAATCCGCTGCCGCCAGCAAGAACCCGCAGCAGCGCAAGCAAGACGCCCAGGGCCGCCAGCAACGCAGCGACCAGGCCAAGCCCATCAAGCGCGAAATTGCGCAGATCGACGAACGCCTGGGCGCGGCAGGCGCCGAACGCACGGCCCTGGAGGCGCGCCTTGCGCAGCCGCTGCCGTCGGCTGAAATTGCCGAAGCAGGCAAGCGGCTGAAAATCCTCAACGAAGAAATCGGCCGCCTCGAGGAGCGCTGGCTGGCCCTGTCCGACCAGCTCGAGGCGCTGGCGGCCTGAACCGAACCTGCAAAGGAGACACGCGCCATGCCGTCCGCCATCGAACTGGCCCGGGGTGACGAAAAGCTCATTGCCGCGGTCCACCGCAGCCGCCGGCTGATCGGCCGCAAGGCCCTGATGGCCGCTGCCGCCAGCGCCATTCCGGTGCCCGGCGTCGACTGGGCGGCCGATGCCGCCCTGCTCTCGCGCCTCGTACCGCAGATCAGCGCCGAATTCGGCCTTTCAGTCACCCAGGTCGAAAAGCTCGCGCCGCACCAGCGCGAGCGCATCCAGAAGGCTGCCACCACCGTCGGGGCCTTGCTCGTCGGCCGGCTGGTCACGCGCGACTTGCTGATCAAGCTAGCACGGCATGCCGGCGTGAAGCTCACGGCCAAGCAGGCCGCCAAGTACGTGCCGATTGCCGGGCAGATCGTTTCGGCCGCGTTAGGCTACGCCGCCTTGCGTGCGTTGGGCGAGCAGCACATCAAGGACTGCGTGCGCGTCAGCTCGACCCTCGCCTTATCGCCTCCCGAACCGCACGCGCCCGCCTGAAGGCGCAGTCGTCGAACAGCGCAAGGCCGACGCAAGCCGCGGTGACCAGACCTGAAATGGCCAGCCCACCCAGGCCGTAGTCACGCAGGCGAATTCCGTAGAAGAGCGCTGCGGCAGACAGCAGCGCCAACAGCGCGCAAAGCGCCCGGTCGAGCCACAGGCCCGGTGTCGATGGCCTTTGCATGGTTCAGCCCATGGGGTAAACCTGACCGTGGCACGGCTTTATGCCGCGCGCTCGTTTTTCCGTTTGCTTTTGCGTTGGCCCTGAGGCTTTCGGCGCCAGCACCAACTTGCGTGGTTTCATGGCAAATACTCCCTTTCAACTATTCTAGAGTCCAAGTTGAATATTCGCCTGCGCTTAAATCTGCGCCCATGGAGACTATTGCAGCGCGTGCACTGGCAGCACGCAAATACGCCAAGATGACCCAGAAGCAGGCCGAAGCCGCTTCGGGCGTCAAGCAGTCGAACATCTCGAAGATCGAACGGGGCGACACCGGCCGCTCGATGGGCCTGCTCGCCCTCGCTCGCGCGTATCGCGTCGACCCCAACTGGCTCGACACCGGCGACGGCCCCGCTCCATGGGACGAAGTGCAGCTGCGTCCGGCCCGAGACAACGCCAATGAACCTCCCGGCCCGTACCGGGTCACGCGAACGCCGCCCTCGAGCCCTTCATTCAGCCCGGGCACGCCCGGTACGGTGCCGCTCATCGCATGGACGCAGGCGGCCGCATGGGCCGGCGGCGGCGGCCGAGGTCCGATCGATGCCGAGCGATGGATTCCCTGCGTTGCGCATCACAGCGCCGGCAACACCTATGCATTGCGCGTGCGCGGCGACAGCATGACCGCCCCGCACGGCCACCTGAAGAGCTACCCCGCGGAATCGATCATCTTCGTCGACACGCTGCGAACAGCGCCCGCCGACGGCGAACGCATCATCGCCAGGCTCGAGTCGAACAACGAGGTCACGTTCAAGGTCTTCAAGGAAGAAGACGGCCGCCGCTGGCTGCTGCCGTTGAACCCCAGGCACGAGCCGATCCGCGCGGAGTTCATCGTGCTGGGCACCGTCATCGGCAAGTGGGAAGACGAAGACTGACGCACGCGCCAGGTCAGGTTGCGTGCAGGTTCGGCGGGCACAGTAGAGGCTCCTTCTCCCCGTGGCCTGCATCCTCTCTGATCCTCCCTCCTCCAGCAGGTCACCTTCCAGCCCGCCCTTGTGCGGGCTGTTTTTTTTTGGCAAACAAAAAAGCCTGCTATCTCTCGACAGCAGGCTTTCAATATTCACGCGATTCGGGTGGTAGGACGTACTGGATTCGAACCAGTGACCAACGGATTAAAAGTCCGCTGCTCTACCAACTGAGCTAACGTCCCGGAACCATTTTCTTTTTCGCTTCTTTGCCAGAGTTGAATCCGGCAAAGCCAAAGATTATAGCGCGACGTTGCTCGCGATTTTGTCGAGAACCCAACCTGCTGCACATTGGCCGAAAGTGGCCGTCACGCTCACCACTGAACCGTAGCCATGGCAGTTGAGCGAGCCGTCGCCTTCGATGGCGCAGGAGGCATCGGGCGGCGCAACGCTTTCGCGGCTGAAGACGCAGGCCACGCCGATCTTGCGGCCTTCGCGTGGTGCGCCGTGTTCCTTGCGCAGGCGCTGGCGCAGTTGCGCAAGCAGCGGGTCGTGCGTGACGAGCGAAAGGTCGTCGATGTCGACCTTGTGCGCCTGCCGCTTGCCGCCGGCCGCACCCACGGTGACGAAGGCGGCGCGCGATGCGCGTGCCCATGCCGCCATCGCGAGCTTGGCCTTCACCTGGTCGCATGCATCGATGACGGCGGTTGCGGGCCCGTTCTCGGCCTGCGACGCATCCAGCAGCGCAGTCCAGTTGCCGGGCTCAACGAATTCGTCGATGGCGAACACCTTGCACTCGGGGTTGATCTGCGCAATGCGATCGCGCATCGCCTCGACCTTGGCTTGCCCTACGGTCGAATCGAGCGCGTGGATCTGGCGGTTGATGTTCGACTCCGAAACGTGGTCGAGGTCGATCAGCGTCAGCCGCCCCACTCCGCTGCGCGCCAGGGCTTCGACCGCCCAGGAGCCGACGCCACCGATGCCGACGACGAGCACATGCGCGTTGCGGATGCGCGCGGCGCCCGCCACGCCATAGAGGCGTTCGAGGCCGCCGAAGCGGCGCGCAAAGTCAGGCGCCGCGGTGTCGGTGACGACAGCCGCGGCGGCGTTCAGTGCTTCCGGAAGGATTGCATTCAAGCGGAGTGCTCCGCCGGCTTCAACGCAGGCGCGAGAGGCGCTCGCGGCCCGCCTGGGCGGCTTCGGATTGCGGATAGGCCTTGGTCAGGTCTTCCAGCGTGCGACGCGCGGCGCGCGTGTCCTTCAGCTCGATCTGGCAGTTCGCGATCGACAGCACGGCCTCGGGAGCCTTGGCGTGGTCGGGCGCGAGCGACAGCATGGAGCGGAAGTTCGCAATGGCCTCGTTGTAGTTGCGCGTGGCGTACTGCGCATTGCCGAGCCAGAACAACGCGGAGGCGTTGTAGCCGCTCTGCGGGTAGCGCTTGACGAACTCCGCGAAGGCGGTCTGCGCCTGCGCGAACTGCCCCGCACGGAAGATGCCGAGCGCGGCGTCGAAGTCGGCTTTTTCCTTGGGGTCGGCGGTGAACTCGCGTCCGTCCACCGAAACCTTCGTGGGTTCGTTCTGCTTCAGCCGGTCGTCGATGGTGCTCTGGCGGGACTGCATTTCGCTCAGCGTGCGCTGCAGCTGCTCGTTCTGGCCGGTCATGCGCGCAAGATCGCCCCGCATCTGCTCGATCTGGTTTTGCAGGTCGAGCAGGCTGCGGCGCAGCTGGCCGTTTTCGTCGGTCAGCCGCTGGTCGGTCTGCTGGCGCATGGCTTCGACACGCTGCCGCAGGTCGAGGATGGCGCGGCGCGCCTCGTCATCCTCGAACAACGCGGCTTGCGAGCCTGCCGAAACGCAGAGCAAGGCGGCAGCCAGTGCCGCGCCTCGCAATAGAGCGTGTTGCATCACCGGGTGTAGCGGAGTTCAGCGCGGCGGTTCTGAGCCCAGACGTCTTCGCCCGAGCCCTGAGCCGCCGGCTTTTCCTTGCCGAAGCTCACGGCTTCGATCTGGGCATCGTTCACGCCCAGCAGCGTCAGCGAGCGGCGGACGGCTTCGGAACGCTTCTGGCCCAGTGCAAGGTTGTACTCACGGCCGCCACGCTCGTCGGTGTGGCCTTCAATGGAAACACGGCGCTGCGGATTGGCCTTGAGGAAACGGGCATGGCCGTCGATCAGGGACTGGAACTCGGGCTTGACCGTGTAGCTGTCGTAGTCGAAATAGACGATGCGTTCGATACCGACCGGCCCTTGCGCGGTGCCGGCATTGGGGTCGATGGTGACGGGCGCGACGCCGCTGGCGCTGCCCTGCTGGCTGCCGGCGGTTCCGGAGCGGTCGGTCACCGGTGTGTCGTTGAGCTTGGTGCCCGACGAGCAGCCAGCAATCAGAGCCACGATGGCCAGCGAATAAATCGTACGTTTCAACATTGGGTACTCCTCAAATAAACCTTGGTCATTGCTTTTGAAACGGACCCCAGTCCGGTTCTCTAATGTCTCCCGCCTGCCCCGCCAGCCGTGCCTTGATTTTTCCGTCCAGCGTGGTCGTCATGAGCGCTTCGCGGCCTTGCAGGTGCGTTGCGTAGACGATCAGCTTGCTATTGGGGGCAAAGCTTGGGCTCTCGTCTGCCGAGGTGTCGGTGATGGCCGAGACATTGCCGGTTGCCAACTCCATCACGTGGAGTTTGAACGCACCGCCAACGCGGGAGATGTAGGCCAACCACCGACCATCGCCGCTGACAGAAGGAGAAATGTTGTAGGTGCCACTGAAGGTGACACGGGTTGGCGCGCCGCCTCCGGCGCTCATCTTGTAGATCTGGGGAGCACCGCCGCGGTCGCTCACGAAGTAGATCGTGCTGCCGTCGGCCGAGTAGACAGGCTCGGTGTCGATGCTGGCGCTCTGGGTCAGGCGTCGCGGCTCGCCGCCGCCGGCCGCGATGGTGTAGAGCTGCGAGCCGCCGTCACGGCTGAGCGTAACCGCCAGCGAGTTGCCGTCGGGTGCCCATGCCGGCGCGCTGTTGGAGCCGCGAAAGTTCGCAAGCAGGCGGCGCTGGCCGCTGGCCACGTTGTGCACGTACACCACGGGCTTGCGCGACTCGAAGGACACATACGCGAGTTGCTGGCCGTTGGACGACCACACGGGCGAAATGATGGGTTCCGGGCTCGCGAGCGCGGCCTGCGCGTTCTCGCCGTCGGCGTCCGCCACCCACAGCGAATAGCGGCTGCCGCCCTTGGTCACGTAGGCAATGCGGGTCGAGAAGATGCCTTTGTCGCCGGTCAGCTTTTCATAGACGTAGTCGGCAATGCGGTGCGACGCGAGCCGCAGGTCGCCCTGCGGAACGGTGTAGCTCTGGCCGCCGAGGTCCTGTCCGCGCACCACATCCCAGAGGCGAAAGCGCACGTCGAAGCGGCCATCGCCCAGCCGCGTGACGCTGCCGACCACCAGCGAATCCGCGGTGCGCTGGCGCCACAGCGCGAGGTCGGGGCGCGAGGCTTCGTCGAGCGCCTGGCCGGAGGCATCGACGCCGCGAAACTGGCCGCTGCGTTCGAGGTCGGCCTGCACGATCTCGGAAATTTTCTGGGGCGAGGCGTCCTGGCCCTTGAACGGGACCAGCGCAATGGGCAGCTGCGTCAGCCCGACGCCCGACACCTCGACCCGGAACTGGGCGAGCACGGGCAGCATGGGAGTTGCAGCAAGAGCCGCGACAAGACCGCGGCGTGCAAAAAACGATGAAGAAGGAGTTGGAATGGAAACTGGCAACGGCTTGTTCATGCGGTTCGGAGATGTTTCGGGGAAAAAAGTTCTACCCGATGCGACGGGCCACATGTTACACACTGGTTTGATCGTGCCGTCACAAAACGTGTATTGGGCGGCGCGGTCCTACATGACACCTTGCTGAAGGCCTGTTTGGGCGCCCCGTAGAATCCGCCGCCATGCAAGCATCCCCCGGCAGTGAGACCGCACGCCCTCCCCTGATTCGCCGGCTGGCGCGCCTCATGACCTGGTTCGGCGGCTCACGCCATTGGTGGGCCGTCGGGATCGTCGGCGCCCTGATGGCGGCCATTACCGAGCCCTTGATGGCCGCCCTGCTCAAGCCGCTGCTCGACCGCGGATTCAACCGCGGGCAGTTGGCGCTTTGGATGGTGCCCGCTGCCGTGCTGCTGCTGTTTGCGGTGCGCGGCATTGCGCAGTTCATTTCCCAATACGCGCTCTCGCGCATTGCCAACGAAGGCATGCAGCGGCTGCGGCGCGTGCTGTTCCAGCGGCTGCTCGGGGCCGAGCTGGCGCTGTTCTCACGCCAGTCGGCCAGCGCGCTTTCCAACACGGTGGTGTATGAGGTGCAGACCGGCTCCATGCTGCTGGTGCAGGCGCTGCTCGGGCTTTCGCGCGACGGCTTCACGCTGGTTGCGCTGCTCGCCTACCTGGTCTACCTGAACTGGAAGCTCACGCTCATCGTCGCCTTCCTGGTGCCGAGCATCTCGTGGATCATGAAGGTGTTCTCCAAGCGCCTCTATCGCCTGACGCAGCAAGGCCAGCAAGCCACCGACGAGTTGGCTTACGTGGTGGAAGAAAACGTGCTCGCGCACCGCATGGTGCGGCTGCACGGCGCCGAAGAAGCGCAAGGCGAACGCTTCGAGCAGCTGAGCCAGCGCCTGAACCGGCTGGCCGTGAAGTCGACCATCGCGCAGGCAGCCACGACGCCGCTCACGCAGATGATGGCGTCGCTTGCGCTGTCGGTGGTGGTGATGATTGCGCTCTGGCAAAGCGGCGAGCAGGGCCTCACGGTGGGCGGTTTCGTCGCCTACATCACCGCCATGCTGATGCTGATTGCGCCCATTCGCCGCCTCGCGGACATGGCCGCGCCCATCACCCGCGGCCTGGCCGCCCTCGAGCGCGGCCTGGTGCTGATCGACGATGTGTCCTCCGAGCCGCAAGGGAGCTTCCGCATCGAACGTGCGCAAGGCCGCATCGAGCTGCGCGATGCGGTGGTCAGCTACCGCGGCGAAGACGAAGCCCGCGCGCTCGACGGCGTGAGCCTTGCCATCGAGCCTGGGCAAGTGGTGGCTTTCGTCGGCCCCTCGGGCTCCGGCAAGACCACGCTGGTCAACCTGCTGCCGCGCTTCGTGCTGCCGAGCGGCGGGCAGGTGCTGCTCGACGGCCACGACACCGCCGAATGGGAGCTCAAGAGCCTGCGCGCGCAGTTCGCCATGGTGAGCC
Source organism: Variovorax sp. CCNWLW186 (assembly GCF_037203865.1). Lineage (NCBI taxonomy): Bacteria > Pseudomonadati > Pseudomonadota > Betaproteobacteria > Burkholderiales > Comamonadaceae > Variovorax > Variovorax sp. CCNWLW186. Next base: position 129,400 of record NZ_JBBCBO010000011.1, read on the forward strand.
AGGACGTGGTGATGCTCAACGACACGCTGGCCGCCAACGTGGCGCTGGGCTCCGAAATCGATCGCGACCGGGTGCAGCAGTGCATAGATGCAGCGAACCTGTCCAGCCATGTGGAGAGCCTGCCGCTGGGCATCGACACCGTGCTCGGCCACAACGCCACGCAGCTTTCGGGTGGCCAGCGGCAGCGCCTGGCGATTGCGCGCGCGCTCTACAAGAACGCGCCCATCCTGCTGCTCGACGAAGCCACCTCCGCGCTCGACACCGAATCGGAGCGGCTGGTGCAAGACGCCCTGCAGCGCCTGATGCAGAACCGCACCACGCTGATCGTGGCGCACCGGCTTTCGACCATCCAGCACGCCGACCGCATCATCGTGATGGAAAAAGGCCGCATTGCCGAGCAAGGCAGCCATGAACAGCTGATGGCGCTCGACGGGCTCTATGCGCGCCTGCAGACGCTGGCTGTGCGCAGTGCAACGCCGGGACAGGACCCGACGCTCTGAACCGAGGCCTTCGGGTCAGAGCAATACGATGTCGTATTGCCCTTGCCCGATGGCGGGCTCGGCCTGCAATGAAATAGGCTTGCCGATGAAGTCGCTCAAGCCCGCAAGGTGCTGGCTTTCTTCGTCCAGGAACAGTTCGATCACCTGCGGCGATGAAACGATGCGGAATTCGCGCGGCGTGAACTGCCGCGCCTCGCGCAATATCTCGCGCATCACGTCGTAGGCCACGCTGCGCGCCGTTTTCACGATGCCTTGCCCGCCGCATGCCGCGCAGGGTTCGCACAGCATGTGCGCCAGCGATTCGCGCGTGCGCTTTCGCGTCATCTCGACCAGCCCGAGCTGAGAGAAGCCGCCGGCAGTGGTCTTGACGCGGTCGCGCGCGAGCTGCTTGCGAAACTCCGCCAGCACCTGCTCGCGATGGTCGTCGCGCCCCATGTCGATGAAGTCGACGATGATGATCCCGCCCAGGTTGCGCAGCCGCAGCTGCCTCGCAATGGCCTGCGCCGCCTCGAGGTTGGTCTTGAAAATGGTGTCGTCGAAATTGCGCGCGCCCACAAAGCCGCCTGTGTTCACGTCCACCGTGGTGAGCGCCTCGGTCTGGTCGACCACCAGGTAGCCGCCCGACTTGAGATCGACCCGCCGACCCAGTGCTTTCGCAATTTCCTCGTCGACCGAATACAGGTCGAAGATCGGCCGCTCGCCCTTGTAGTGCTGAAGCTTGCCGGCCGCCTGCGGCATGTATTCGAGCCCGAACTTCAGCAGCACCTCGAACTGCTCGCGCGAGTCGATGCGGATGGTCTGCGTGTCTTCGCTGGTCATGTCGCGCAGCACGCGCTGCAGCAGGCTCAAGTCCTGGTGCAGCAGCGACATGGGCGGCACCTTGCCCGACGAATCGCGAATGCGAGACCAGGTCTTGCGAAGGTAGGCGATGTCTTCGGCCAGTTCGGCATCGGACGAGTCTTCGCCGTTGGTGCGCAGAATGAAGCCGCCCGTGTTGGCCGGCACCACGCCGCCGCTGTCGGCTGCCGCGGCAGCCTCTATCAGCGCGAGCATGCGAGCGCGCAACGATTCGCGCTGGTCCGAAGGAATCTTCTGTGAAACGCCGATGTGGTTGTCTTGCGGCAAGAACACCAGCAGCCGGCCCGCAATGCTGATCTGCGTCGAGAGCCGCGCACCCTTGGTACCGATCGGGTCCTTGATCACCTGCACCAGGAGCGACTGGCCTTCGAACACCTGCTTCTCGATGGGCACCATCGGCCCGCCGTTGCGGTGGTCGCGGTCGGGCGCGGGTGCGCTCGGCCGCGAGCCCGGCGTGAACGGCGCCACAATGTCGGCCACATGCAGGAAGGCCGTGCGTTCCAGGCCGATGTCGATGAAGGCCGACTGCATGCCCGGCAGCACGCGCGAAACCTTGCCCAGGTAGATGTTGCCGACCAGCCCGCGCTCCAGCGTGCGTTCGATGTGCAGCTCTTGCACGGCGCCGTGCTCGACCAGCGCCACACGGGTCTCTTGCGGGGACCAGTTGATCAGGATGTCTTGCATGGAGTTCTCAGGTATTGAAACCGGCGCTGCGAAGAAGCTGCGCGGTCTCGAACATCGGGAGTCCCATGATGCCCGAATAGGACCCGCTGATGTGTTCGATGAACGCAGCCGCCGCCCCTTGAATTGCATAGGCGCCGGCCTTGCCGAGCGGCTCGCCGCTTGCGGCATAGCGCGCGATCTGCTTCTTGCCGATTGCCGCGAAGCGCACGCGCGAAACGCTGAGCGCGGCGTAGCGGCGGCGGCCGTGCTGCAGCGCGACGGCCGTCAGCACGCGGTGCGTGGCGCCGGAGAGCAACGCGAGCATGCGCTCGGCGTCGCGCGCGTCTTCGGGCTTGCCGAGAATCGTGCGGCCCAGCGCGACCGTGGTGTCTGCGCAGAGCACCGGCGCATCGGCCAGGCCGTGGCGCTTGCGCCGCGCAACGGCAGCGTCGAGCTTGAGCCCTGTGACGCGCTGCACATAGGCGGTGGGCGATTCGTTGGGCAACGCCGCTTCGAGCGATTCGGCGTCTTCATCGGGGCCGGCAAGCAGCAGTTCATGGCGAACGCCAAGTTGGCCGAGCAGTTGGGCACGGCGCGGGCTCTGCGACGCGAGATAGATGAAGTCTGGTGTCATTCCCGGTGGTACGGATGGCCCGCGTTGACGGACCAGGCCCGGTACAGCTGCTCGACCAGCAGCACGCGCGCCATGGCGTGCGGCAGGGTCAGGTCGGACAAGCGAATACGTTCATGTGCCGCAGCCTTGAAAGCCGGGTCGAGCCCGTCGGGCCCGCCAATGACGAGCGCGACGTCATCGCCCTCGCCTTGCCAGCTTTGCAGGCGCGCGGCCAGTGCCTTGGTAGTAAGCGCGGTGCCGCGCTCGTCGAGCACCACGATGCGCATGCCCCTGGCAATGGCGCCTTCGATGCGCTCGCGTTCAGCGGCGTAAAGCGTTTCGAGCGACTTGGAGCCGCGGGGTTCGGTCTTGACCGCACGCAGCTCGAGCTTGAGCTCCGGCGGGAAGCGCTTGGCGTAGTCGTCCCAGGCAGTCTGCGCCCAGTCGGGCATGCGCTGCCCGACGGCGACCACCAGGAGCTTCATGCGCGGCGCGCTGGCGCCTTCTTGGCAGGCGCCTTCTTTGCCGCGGGCTTCTTCGCGGCGGGCTTGCCCACGACCTTGACCGGCACGCGCGCGGTCGTGGTCTTCTTGGCGGGAGCGTTCTTGGCAGGCGCCTTCTTCGCGGCGGTTTTCTTCGCCGGGCTCCGGCTGGCCTTCTCGGCCTTGGCCTCTTGCTCGGCCGCGCGAATGGCGGTCTTGGCCGCGCTGGTACGGCGCAGGTTGGGCATCTTGGCGGCGACGGGCTTCTTCTCTTCGGTCACCTTGGCGGCGGTGGCAAGCGCCGGCTTGGTGCCGCCGAGCTTCGCGCGCACGGGCTTGTCGCCCCAGATCTCCTCGAGGTGGTAGTACTGGCGAATGGCGGGCTGCATGATGTGCGCCACGGCCGCGCCGCAGTCCACGATGATCCACTCGCCGTTGTCCTCGCCCTCGATGCGCGGCTTGCCGAAACCGGCCTCGCGCACCGCGTCGCGAACGCTCGCGGCCAGCGCTTTGGTCTGGCGGTTGGAGGTGCCCGAGGCAACGATCACGCGCTCGAACAGCGGCGAAAGATGCTCTGTGTCGAAAACCTGAATGTCCTGCGCCTTGACGTCTTCGAGTCCATCGATGATGGCTCGCTGGAGTTTCTGGGTGTCTTTCTTGGCGGCGGCTTCAGTGGTCATCAGGCAGGGCGGTAAAGGTGGTGTTGGTCAATATAGCGTGCAACGGCGGACGGAACCAGCGAGGAAATGTCCTCGCCAAGCACCGCGCGCCGCCGGATTTCGGTGGCGCTGGTGTCCATGGCCGGTAATTCGAGCGCTTCGAAACGTGCGCCAGCCGGAAGGCCGGGCAGCATTTTCGGATCAAAACGAGCAATGCCGCCCGTCGATAGTGCGCGATACGCTACAGAAACAATAGCAATGCCGAGTATAGCCTGCCAGCCGTGCCATGTGGGCAAGGCGGTGGCCTGGTCGGCGCCCATGATCAAGACCAGCTGCGCACCGGGTTGTTCATTCCGCAACTCATGCAGAGTATCGAGCGTGTAAGTGGGGCCGTCGCGCAACACTTCGCGGCTGTCGACCACCACGGTGCCCGCAAGCCCTGCAAAAGCCAGCCGCGCCATCGCAAGACGGTCTTGCGCCGGCGTGAGCGTGCGGCTCTTGTGCCAGGCCTGGCCAGTAGGAATGATGTGCAGTTCGGCCAGGCCGAGCTGCGAAAGCGCTGCTTCGGCCAGGGCCACGTGGGCGTTGTGAGGCGGATCGAATGCGCCGCCGAAAACGCCGATGCGCGGAGCGCCGGAGAAACTCACAACCAGTCGCGCCGCACGATGAAGTCGCTGTACAGCGCGGCTTCGGGGCTGCCAGGTTCGGGTTGCTGGCGGTAGGCCCAGCTTGCAAGCGGCGGCATCGACAGCAGGATCGATTCGGTGCGCCCGCCGGACTGCAGCCCGAAGTGCGTGCCGCGGTCCCACACCAGGTTGAACTCGACATACCGCCCGCGCCGGTACAGCTGAAACGCCCGTTCGCGCTCGCCCCACGGCATGCCGCGGCGGCGCTCTACGATGGGCATGTAAGCCGGCAGAAAAGCATTGCCCACGGAACGCAGCATGGCAAAACCGTTCTCGAAACCGCCTTCGGAAAAGTCGTCGAAAAAGATGCCGCCGATGCCGCGCTGCTCATTGCGGTGCTTCAGAAAGAAATACTCGTCGCACCACGTCTTGAAGCGCGGGTATTTGTCGTCGCCGAATGCAGCGAGCGAATCGCGGCACACGGTGTGAAAGTGCACCGCGTCTTCCTCGAAGCCGTAGCTAGGCGTCAGGTCCATGCCGCCGCCGAACCAGCACACCGGGTCCTTGCCCTCAGGCAACGCGGCCAGCATGCGCACGTTCATGTGAACGATGGGCACGTAAGGATTGCGCGGGTGGAACACCAGCGAAACGCCCATGGCCTCGAAGGGGGCGCCCGCGAGTTCAGGCCTGTTCTGCGTGGCTGAAGGCGGCAGCCTGGGCCCGCGTACCTGCGAGAAACCGCAGCCCGCCCGCTCGAACAGCTCTCCGCCTTCAAGAATGCAGGTAAGGCCGTGTCCCTGCAAAGCCTCTCCAGGTTCTTTTTGCCAGGCATCGCGCATGCAGGCGCCGCCGTCCGCTGCTTCTACCGCTTCGACGATCTGCTGCTGAAGGCCGCGCAGGTAGTCGCCGACTGCTGCCGGATTGGTCTGCTGCATCAAGCCTGCGGGTTGTTGCGCGCGTGAACCGCCCGGTACCCGATGTCCTTGCGGTACTGCGCGCCATCGAAGTTGATGCGCGCCGCCACTTCATAAGCCCGCTGCTGCGCGAGCTTCACGCTGTCCGCCAATACGGTCACGCAAAGCACGCGGCCACCGCTGGTCTTGAGTTCGCCGTCTTGCTGCGTGGTGCCGGCATGGAACACCACGGCATCGGGCGCCTCGGCCGGAATGCCCGTGATGCGGTCGCCCTTGCGCGGCGAGAGCGGGTAGCCGTGCGCCGCCATCACCACACCCAGCGCCACGCGCCGGTCCCACTGCAGCTCGACCTGGTCGAGCGTGCCGTCGGTCGCGTGCCAGAACACCTCAAACAGGTCGGACTTGAGCCGCATCATGATCGGCTGCGTCTCGGGGTCGCCCATGCGGCAGTTGAACTCGAGCGTCTTGGGGTGGCCCGACGGATCGATCATGAGGCCGGCATAGAGAAAACCGGTGTACGGAATGCCGTCTTTTTCCATGCCGCGAATCGTCGGCAGGATGATCTCGCGCATGGCACGCGCGTGCACCTCGGCCGTGACCACCGGCGCGGGCGAATAGGCTCCCATGCCGCCGGTGTTGGGGCCCTCGTCGTTGTCGAGCAGGCGCTTGTGGTCCTGGCTGGTGGCCAGCGCGGTCACGTTCTTGCCGTCGCACAGCACGATGAAGCTGGCTTCTTCGCCCTGCAGGAACTCTTCGATGACGACGCGCGCACCGCCGTCGTTGTGCGACACGCCGAACTTGTTGTCGACCAGCATGAAGTCGACGGCCTCGTGCGCCTCTTGTGCGGTCATGGCCACCACCACGCCCTTGCCGGCAGCGAGGCCGTCGGCCTTGACGACGATGGGCGCGCCCTTGACATCGATGTACGCGTGGGCCGCGGCCGCGTCGGTAAAGGCCTCGTACTCGGCCGTGGGAATCTTGTGGCGCTTCATGAACGCCTTGGAGAACGCCTTGGAGCTTTCCAGCTGCGCCGCGGCCTGCGTGGGGCCGAAGATGCGCAGGCCGTGCGCGCGGAATTCATCCACCACGCCGGCAGCCAATGGCGCCTCGGGGCCGACCACGGTCAGCGCGATCTTTTCCTTCATGGCCCACTCGCGCAGCGCGGCGGGCTCGGTGATGTCGATGCAGTCGTAGCGCTCGTCGCTCACGGTGCCGCCATTGCCCGGCGCCACGTACACGCGGCTGACCCGGTTGGCCTGCGCCAGGCGCCACGCCAAGGCGTGTTCGCGGCCCCCTCCTCCAATTACCAGTACCTTCATTCGCAGGCCTTCATTCGCTGTATGTCGTTCATTCGGAAAGCGCCGCGTTGTGATAGACCTCCTGGACATCGTCCAAGTCTTCGAGCACATCGAGCAGCTTTTGCATCTTGGCCGCGTCTTCGCCGGTTATTTCGACGGTGTTTTCAGGCCGCATGGTGACCTCGGCCACCTCGGGCTTCAGGCCGGCGGCCTCCAGCGCGTTCTTCACGGCTTCGAAGTCGCCAACGGCGGTGAGCACCTCGATGGCGCCGTCATCGTCGGTCACCACGTCTTCGGCGCCGGCTTCGAGCGCAAGCTCCATCACCTTGTCTTCGTCGGTGCCGGGCGCAAAGATGATCTGCCCGCAGTGCTTGAATTGAAAGGCCACCGAGCCTTCGGTGCCCATGTTGCCGCCGTGCTTGGAAAATGCGTGGCGCACTTCGGCCACGGTACGCACGCGGTTGTCGGTCATGGTGTCGACGATGATTGCCGCGCCGCCGATTCCGTACCCCTCGTAACGAATTTCTTCGTAATTCACGCCTTCGAGGTTGCCGGTGGCCTTGTCGATGTTGCGCTTGACGGTGTCGATCGGCAGGTTGACTGCCTTGGCTTTTTCCACCGCCAGCCGCAACCGAGGGTTAGCACTTAGGTCGCCGCCGCCGGTGCGGGCGGCCACTGTGATTTCGCGAATGGCGCGCGTCCAGAGCTTGCCGCGCTTCTCGTCCTGGCGGCCCTTCCGGTGCTGAATGTTTGCCCATTTGCTGTGTCCGGCCATGACTTCTTTCTCGCAATCCTGTGTTTTCAAAGCAGGCTCCGAGTTTACTGTCCGGCGCACGCAACGGCCCGTCGGCGGAGCCGAAGCGGCCAGGTCTTTTGGTGATAATCCTTCGATGACGCCATCGCCTTCTGTCGCTCCCGGGAATCCGGCCATCCTGCCGCCGCACACCCCCTTGCCGCTGTATTACAAGAACGAGGCGGAGCACCAGGCGTTTCTGCGCCGCATCTTCGACAGCACCGCCGCCGACTACGACCGCATCGAGAGCGTGCTCGCCTTCGGCACCGGCCCGGCATACCGGCGGGCCGCGCTGACGCAAGCCGGCCTCGTTGCGGGCGCGCAGGTGCTCGACGTGGGAATCGGCACCGGGCTGGTTGCGCGCGAGGCGCTCAAGATCATCGGCCCCACGGGCAAGCTGGTGGGCGTCGATCCCAGCGTGGGCATGATGGAACAGATCAACCTGCCGGGCGTGGAGCTGGTTCCGGGCGTGGCGGAATCGCTGCCCCGGCCCGATGCCAGCTGCGACTTCGTGAGCATGGGCTACGCCATGCGCCACATCAGCGACGTGGCGGCCGCATTCAGCGAGTTCCACCGTGTGCTGCGACCCGGCGGCCGCCTGGTGGTGCTCGAAATCACCAAGCCGCAGGGCCGCATCGCCACCGCCCTGCTCAAGGGCTACATGCGCGCTGTGGTGCCGCTGATTGCCCGGGTCGTCGGCCGCCGCAGCAACACCTCGGAGCTGTGGCGCTACTACTGGGACACCATCGAGGCCTGCATTCCCCCCGAGCGCGTTCTGGAGGCCTTGCGTGCCGCCGGCTTCACCGAAGTGCGCCGGCATGCAAGCCTGGGGGTTTTTTCCGAATACATGGCCCGCAAGCCAGAAAACACCGTCGAGGCCGGCTGACCGTGCGAGTACAGGGCGAAATTTCTCATCTGCGCGTCGAGCGCCTTTCACTGTCCGACAGCCTTGCGCTGGCCGCCAACGGCACCGCGCCTTTTGCAGCGCTCGGCTACGGCACGCCGCACGGGCTGGCATGGATGCCGACGGTCAACGCGCGCGTACTTTCCGCAGAGGGCGCCATGGCCGACGTGTGGCACGTGAACGGCGGGCAGGTCCAGTCGGGCACCACGGGCATCGCCCGCTGGCGCAGCAACGGCCACTGGCTGCTCGGTGCCATCGACATCGATGAATCCGCGGAAAAACAGAACCTCGCCGAAATCGCGCACAGCGCGTACCGCGATCTCTTCAAGACACTCGACCACGCCGCCACGCCGCACTTGCTGCGCATCTGGAACTACCTGCCGCAGATCAATGCCGACGGCGGCGGGCTGGAGCGATACCGCCAGTTCAACCTCGGGCGGCAAGAAGCGTTTTTCGAGGCCGGCCGCGCTGCCTTCGAAGGCGCCCCAGCGGCGTGCGCGCTGGGCATTCACCAGGGGGCGCTGTCCATCCGGTTCCTGGCCGGGCAAACGGCGCCCGTGCCGGTCGAGAATCCGCGCCAGGTTTCGGCCTACCGCTATCCCGAAACCTACGGCCCGCGCTCGCCCACCTTTTCGCGCGCCGCGCTGGCGGATGTCGGCAATGGCGACGTGGCGCTTTTCATCTCGGGCACCGCGAGCATCGTGGGCCACGAAACCGTTCACCAGGGGGACGTGCTGGAGCAAACGCGCGAAACGCTGCGCAACCTCGAGGCGGTGATCGCGGCGGCCAACAGCCAGGTCACGGCCACGTTTTCGCTCGCCATGCTCGACTGCGTGGTTTATGTGCGCCATCCGGCCGACACCGACGCGGTGCGCAGCGTGCTCGAGAACGCGCTGGGCGCCGACGCGCCGATGATCCGCCATGCGGTCTACCTGGAGGCGGACATCTGCCGCAGCGACCTGCTGGTGGAGATCGAAGCCCATGCCGTCGCCCCGGGTCGCCTGCGGGACTGACCCGTTGTTGCGATTCGACCGGACCGACGAGATGTCGATGACCCGCGTGCTGCGCATTCTCACGACCATTCCGCTCGCGTTGATGCTCTACGCGCTGCTGCTGTTCCTGGGCCTGATTTCGCTGGTCTGGAACTTCGTCGCCATGCTGCTGTATCCGGTCATGCCGGAGGCACCCGCACGCAAGCTGGGCCGCCTGACCATCGCCCTTGCCTACCGAATGTTCTGGGGCCTTGCCTCGGTGACCGGAATGATGCGCATCGATGCGAGCTGCCTCGACCCGATGCGCAGCGAGCCCGGCGTGATCTTCGTTGCCAACCACCCCACGATGCTCGATGCGCTGCTGCTGGTGGCTCGGCTGCCGCGCAGCGCCTGCATCATGAAGGCCGACCTGCTGCGCAACATCTTTCTTGGCGCGGGTGCGCGTCTTGCGCGCTACATCAGCAACGAATCGGCGCGCACCATGGTGCGCCTGGCCGTGGCAGACCTTCGCAACGGCGGGCAGCTGGTCATTTTTCCGGAAGGCACGCGCACGGTAACGCCGCCGCTCAACCCCTTCGGGCACGGCGTAACGCTGATTGCCAAGCTCGCGCAAGCCCCCATCCAGACCGTGTTCATCGAAACCGATTCGCCGTACCTCAGCAAGGGCTGGCCGCTGTGGCGCGTGCCGCCGCTGCCCATCGTCTTCAAGCTGCGGCTGGGTGAGCGGTTCGCGCCGTTGCAAGACAGCCATGTGCTGCAATCGGAGCTGGAACAATACTTTCGCCAAAACATGGAACAGCGCGCCACCGACGCGTCCCCCGCATGCCAGACGCCTCGCGCACACACCTTGTCCTGATCCCCAGCTACAACACGGGCGAGCGCCTGTTTTCGACCGTCGAAGCGGCGCGAGCCCAATGGAACCCCGTGTGGGTGGTGGTGGACGGCAGCACCGATGGCACCGGCGAACGCCTGCAGCAAATGGCCACGCGCGACCCGGGCCTGCGGGTCTGGCTGCTGCCGCAGAACCAGGGCAAGGGCGCGGCGGTGCTGCACGGCCTGCGCGCGGCACGCGAGGCCGGCTTCACACATGCACTGACCATGGATTCCGACGGTCAGCATCCGGCCGACCTGATTCCTTCGTTCATGGCCGCATCGCAGGCGCGGCCCGAAACCATGGTGCTCGGCCGGCCGGTGTTCGACGCCTCCGCCCCGCTGCTGCGCGTGCGCGGAAGGCGCGTGTCCAACGGCTGGACGCAGCTGGAAACCCTGTTTGCCGGCGTCGGCGATTCGCTCTACGGATTTCGCGTGTACCCGGTGGCCGACCTGATCGCCGTGATGGCGCGGCAGCCGTGGATGCGCCGCTTCGACTTCGACACCGAAGCCGTCGTGCGGCTGGCCTGGCGGGGTGTCAAGCCCGTGAACATCGATGCGCCGGTGAAGTACCTGACGGCCGAGGAAGGCGGGGTTTCGCACTTTCGCTATGGGCGAGACAACGTGCTGCTGACGTGGATGCACACGCGGCTGATGGTCGAATTCGTGCTGCGGCTGCCTGGGCTTGTTTTTCGCAAGCTCCGGGGGGCGCCGCCTTTTCAGAGATAGCGCTTCGGAGGGCCCAGGGCAGCAAGCTCAGATCATTCCGCCGTTGATGGAAATCACCTGCCCCGTGATGTAGGCCGCCTCGTCGCTGGCCAGGAACGAGGCCAGCGACGCCACTTCCTGCGGCGTTCCGGCGCGCTTCATCGGGACCATCTGGTTGACCATGGCGGGGTCGAAGGTTGCGTCGGCCATGGGCGAGGCGATGATGCCCGGCGCAATGGCGTTGACCGTGACGCCGCGCGACGCCACTTCGAGCGACAACGCCTTGGTCGCACTGTTGAGCGCACCCTTGGCGGCCGCATAGTTGACCTGCCCGCGGTTGCCGGTCAGCGCCGAGACTGACGAGATATTGAGCACGCGGCCCCAGCGGGTGCGCATCATCGGCAGCAGCAGCGGCTGCGTCACGCGAAAAAAGCCGTTGAGCGAAACGTCGATCACCTTGTGCCACTGTTCGGCACGCATGCCGGGCAGCACGGCGTCGTCGTGCACGCCGGCGTTGTTGACGACGATCTGGACCGGCCCATCTTCGAGCATCCGTTCGCACGCCACACGGCAGGCTTCGTCGCTGCGCAGGTCGAAAACGTGGCATTCGGCCTTGCCGCCAGCCGCCGCAATCGTGGCTGCCAGCTGCTCCACCGCTTCGGGCCGCGAATTGGCGTGCAGAAGCACGGTGGCGCCGTCGCGTGCCAGGCGCTCGGCCATGGCGGCGCCCAATGCGCCGCTGGCGCCAGTGATCAGTGCGCGCTTTCCTTCGAGGCTCATGCGGTGGTCGCTCCGGTTGCAAGCGGTGTGTTCAGCACCACCACGGCGCGGCCTTCGGCCAGCATGAGGCCGTCGCTGTCTTTCACCGCGAATTCATAAAGGATCTGGTTCGTGTCGCCCGAAAGGCGCCGCGCCTGCACCTGCAGTGCGCCGGCAACGTCGTCGAGGCGAGCAACCGAGAAGCGTACGTTGCGCGCACTCGCCAGAAAGCCGGCCGATGGCGTGCTTCCTTCGGCGGCCAGCATGCCGCCGTGCAACGCCATCGCCTGCGCGGCGTACTCGATGGCGTTGGGCGCGAGCAGACCACCCGCCGTTCGCAGCGGGTTGTCGGGCTGTGTATGCGTGCGGGTGCTGCAATGGATGGATTCGGCGTCCCAGCGCTCGAGGCGATCGAGCAGGCACATGCTGCCGCTGTGCGGAATGCGCTGCGCAATGCCCGCACGGTCGAGCGTTTGCGGAGCCGTTGTCACGCAGAGGGCTCCAGGTCGGCCACCAGCAGCACGTTGGCAAAGGGCGTGCCCTCGCTCATGGGAATGCTCTGCACGCTGAAACCCAGCCGCTGCAGCACCGCGATCCAATCGGCCAGCGGGCGGCCCCAGGTGGGGGACACCTTGTGGCCGCGGATCCGCGTTACCGTGCGGTCGACCCACTGGCTGATGGCGAAGCCGCGCTTGCTCGATGCATCGCCCACGCGCAGCAGCAGCCGCGCGTTCGGGTTGCCGCCGCGCCGCAGTGCATCGCGCACACGCTGCAGAACGCCGTCTTGCGCCTCGATGTTCACGTAGTGCAGCACGTCGAGAATCACGACCAGGTCGCAATCCGGCAGCGCCGCCGAGCACATGTCGGCGCAGACCAGCTTCGGCGCCAGTTGCAGATGGCCGATGGAAGCCTCGGCACGCGCCACGTCCTTGGGCATGAGCTCGATGCCCGTGTAGTCGGCCGCCGCCGGCGTAGGCTTCCACGAGGCCGGCCAACGGCCTTGCGCCTGCATGCGGCTCATCGACGCGAGCAGGCTCGCAAAAAGCCCCTGCCCGCAGCCGATGTCGACCACGCGCCGATGCTCCGCGCCAATCAGGCCGCGCTCGAGCAGCCCGCGAAATACGGGGTCGCGCCCCAGCTTGCCGCGCGCGAAGTGCCAAGCAAAGCTGCCGCCCTTCTTGTAAGGGATGGTGGCGGCTTCGTGCAGTTCGCGCCACGCGCTGTCGGTCGTGCCGGTCGAAGAAGGCAGCACCGCGTTCATCGCTTCAGGCCCTCGGGCAAGGTGACGGCGCTAAGGCCTTCGGCGCGCAGGCGTTCGAGCAACAAGGGCAATACCTCCAACAACACGGGATTTCCTTCAGGGGTGCGCGCGGCGTTGCCGTCGTGCAGAAGCAGAATGTCGCGCGCCTGCAGGTTGCGCGCAAGGCGCGCCATGACCTTGGCGGGATCGCCTTCGCGCGTGTCGAAGCCGCGGCGCGTCCAGCTCACGAGCGAAAGGCCGAGGCGGTGCAGCACCGGCTCGAGGAACGGATTGCGCAGGCCGGCCGGTGCACGGAAACAGGTCGGGCGCTGGCCTGTGGTTTCCGCAAGGATTTCCTGCGCCCGCGCGATCTCGCTCGCAAAGCCCCGGGGGCCGAGAAAAGAAAAATTGTGCCGGTGCCGCGCAGTGTGGTTCTGGACGCTGTGGCCGCGCGCGACGATCTCGCGCGCGAGCGCCGGGTGCGCAAGCACGCGCTCGGCTATGCAGAAAAAGGTAGCGCGCTGGCCATGCGCGTCCAACAGTTCGAGCACCCGGGGCGTGACCTCGGGCTCTGGGCCGTCGTCGATGGTGATGGCCACTTCTCGCCGGGCGCCGGCCGCCTCGGGCAAGCGCGTGACGTTGGGGCCCAGAAGACTGCTGCGCGGCGTGAGCCCCGCTCCGGTGATGAGCGCATGGTTCAGCACCACAGCGCCGATGGCCCAGGGCATCGCCCCCGGCACCAGCGCCCCCGCGCCGATGGCGGCCACGTGCAAGGCCGCGCTCGCGCGAATGGCCGGCGGCCAGGGCCACGATTCAGACGGTGCGGCGGATGCGGATGACATGGCTCGGGATTTTCCCATCAGCCGCGTGCGGGCGGCGGCGCCATGCGGCTCGCGAAGGCGGCCGAGAGCAGCAGCGCCAGCAAGGCACCCGGGGCGACCACGCGGCCGATCGACGACAGCGCCGGAATGTCCGAAATCGCGATCAGCCCGAACGACACCACGGTGGTCAGGTTGGCCAGCATCAGCGAGGCCAGCGTGTCCTCATCGGCCCGGCCCGCCACGCGCAGCTGGTCGAAGAACAGCGCGTAGTTGGAGCCGACCGCGACGATCAGCAGCAGGCCGACCAGGTGCAGGATGCCCAGCGGCACCTGCAGCACGGCCATGCCGCCGAGCGTGAGCACCACTGCAACCACCAGCGGCTGGCACACCGCGAGCAGGCGCTTGCCCGAACGCAGGTAGATGCCAAGCAGCACCACCACGGCCAATGCGCCGAGCAGCACCTGGACGAAGGCCTCATGCAGGTAGCGTTGATAGAGCCCGGCAAGTTCGCGGCCCACATCGACCACTTGCACTTCAGGCGCGCCCGCAAGCGCCGCTTCGAGCCGCCCCGCATCGAACTTCGGGCCCGGATGAAGAACCACCAGCGTCGACCAGCCGCCGCCCGGGCGCTGGTACATGAGCGTGTTGACGACCGAACCGAGCGGGCCGTCCTTCAAGTCGGCTCGCCGCACGGGCGCCAGCTTGCGCGCGGCTTCGACTTCGGCCAAGAAAGGACCGAGACGCGTGGCGGGCAAAGGTGAGCCTTGCGTGGCCTCGGCCAGCCGGGTTCGAAGGGTCTCGCCGTCCGGCAGGCTGGCCAGGCGCGCCGTCTGGGTCGCCACGCTCGGGAGCACGCGCGTCACGGTCTCGAAGCCGCCGAGCTCGCCCTTGTCGACCAGCGCCTCGAGCCTCGCCGCGGCTGCCTCGGTATTGCGCAGTGCGGCCTCTTCGTCGGCGCCGTAGACCACGACCAGCGTGCTGCCATCGCCGGTGCCGATGTCGGCGCGCAGCATTTCGTCGAGCTGCTGGGCCGACTTGGGCACCGGGCTCATCGCACCGAGGTCGGCGCGCCAGAGATGGCCGCCCTGCCAGATGACCAGCGCCAGCGCCGCGACGCCGAGCCCCGCCAGCACCCAGCGCAGGCGTGGCAGGCCGCGAACCAGCAGGCCGGCGCCGCGCGCCATGTACTTGCGCATGCCCATGCCGGTGGCGCCGTCCGGCGCGAGCATGGGCAACGCGTAGCGCGTGGCGAGCGCGGCGGCCACGAGCCCCGCTATCGAGAAAACGCCCAGCTGCGCGAGGCCTGGAAAGCCAGAGAACACCAGCGCCGCAAACCCGCACACCGATGTGAGCAGCCCGAGCCGCACGGTGGGCCAATGCACGTCGCGCCACCTGGCCCAGCCGGTGCCGGCCACGGCGGCGCCGCGCGCCTGAATGAGGTAGTAGATGGCGTAGTCGACCGTCTCTCCGATCAGCGTGCTGCCAAAGCCCAGCGTCATGCCGTGCACGGAGCCGAACACCACGCTCACCGCGGCAGTGCCGATGACCACGCCCGTGGCCACGGGCAGGAACGCGATGACCAGCGCGCGCGGCGACGCGAACGCCAGCAGCAGCAGCCCGCCCATCACGATGCCGCCCACGATTGCAAGGTGAATCGCTTCGGTCTTGATCTTGTCCCGGCTCAGCACCGAGAACACCGGCGGGCCGCTGAGCAGCAGCTTGGGCCCGGCTTCGCCCATGTCGCGCGTGGCGGCATCGAAGGCCGCATGCACGCGCGCGATGGCCGCGGCCTGTGCGTCGAGGTCGCTGCCCGCGGCGCGCGTGGTGGCGATCATGAGCGCGCGCGGCGCGGTGCGCGACATCCACACGCCCCCCTCGGTACGCGGCGCGCTTGCCGGCGCCAGGTCCACGGCAATGCGCTGCGTCTCTCCGGTGGGGTCGCGGTCGAGCAAGGGCTTGATCACGTTGCCGGCCGGCGTGCCCAGCATCGAGAGCGTCTCGTTGATTGCATCGCGCAGTCCATCGACGGTGAACTGCTCGGGTTTGACGCCTGGCGAGAGCTGGTAGCGGTGATCGAAGACCCAGGTGCCGGCTTCGGTCCAGTCGCCGGTGTCGCCGTTCTGGATCAGGTCGAACAGACGGCTTTCGCGCATGGCCTTGGCCACCGCGCGGGACACCGCGGCGCGCTGCTCCACGCTGGCACCGCCCTCGATGCCGAGCAGCAACGTGCGCGAGGCGACGCCGCTTTGCAGTTGCTCGATGAGCACCTGCTGCCGCACATCGGGGCTCTTGGGCAGGAAAGCCGAAAGATCGGCGCTGAATTGCGTGCGCGCGATCTGCACCGCGCCGCCGATCAGGACCAGCGCCCACACCAGCAGCACCAACGCGCGGCGCTGCCAGCTCGGCGGGCCTCCCGCGGTCTGGCGCCCGGTCACGGCGTGGTGCGCCCGGCAGCGCCCGCTGGCGCAGAGGGAGCCACGGGAGCGGCGCCCGCGCGCTCGGGCGTGATGTTCATCACCGAGCGGTCGCCGCCGACGAATTCCATTTCAAGGCCCAGCACTTCGCTGGCGCGGCCCGAGATGCGGATGCTGCGCATCTGCGCCGCCAGGCGGCTGTCGATGGGCGTGAGGTCGAGCGTCCAGTTGCTGGCCGACCCGCCCACGGTGCTGCGGAAATAGCGCTGCAGCGTGGTGCCGTCGCCCGTCAGCGTGCCGCGCATGGCTTCGACCAGGCCGAGCAGCTCGGGCATGCTGTCGAGCGTGAGCGTGCGGTTGCGGCCGCCGCGCGAGAGCGTGAGCGTGTTGCCTTCGACCGCCATGGTTTCGACGCGCGGCGACAAGGTGCGTCGCACCAGCTTGTCCGGCGCCTCGAAGCTCAGCGTGCCCCGCGCATCGAGCGGGCCTTCCAGGCCGTGCACGAAGCGCTGCTCGGTGAAGCGCGCCTCGCCGCTCTTCTGCTTGGAAAGAAGACCCATCAGCTCGGACAAGTCGAAAGCCCACGCGGGCGCGGCGCAGCAGGCCAGTGCCAGCAGCAGGCTCCTGCAAAGCCAGTCAAACCGAATCTTCGAGCCAGAAATCATGAAAGTTGAACCAGTTGTAGGGGTAGGCGCGGCACAGCGCTTCGAGGTGCGCCACGTAGGCTTCGACTGCCGCGCGGATGCGGCGTTCCCGCTCGGCGGGGTCGGAGGCGCGTTCGCTGAAGTCGGCCAGCAGGTCGAACTGGACATCGTAGCGCGCACCGCCGCCGTACAGGCCGGCCATGAAGAACACCTTGCGCCGCAGCAGCGCCGCGAGGCGGAACGGGCCGTCGTTGAAGCTGGCCGGCTGGCCCAAAAAGGGCAGCACGATGTTGTTGCCGCGCTGCTGCGCGGGCTGGTCCTCGCTGCCCGGCAGCGTACGGTCGGCCAGCATGCCGCCAAGGCCGCCGTGGTCGAGCCAGTCGCGCAGGGCAAGCATCGAATGCGGCCGGCCCAGCGCGATCACGTGAGGCCGCGCTTCAGGGAGGCTGATCGCGTTCAGAATGGCCGTGATGCGCTGCGCGTTGTCGGGATACATCAGCATCGCGAGCCGCAACTCCTGCTTGTGCTGGCTGTGGTGCTTGCAGGCGCCCAGCGCCTCGAAGCTGCCGACGTGCGCGCCCAGCAGAAAGGCGCCCCGCCCTTGCAGCGCCTCGGTCTCCAGCGGCATGTTGCCCTTGACCTTCACGTCGAACAGATCCATGCGCCCGCGCAGGAAGTACACGCGGTCGAGCACCGTCGAGGCAAAGGCGTGCAGCAGGCGATAGCCGTCGATCCACCCCGCGCGCGGGCCAATGGCCCTGAACAGGTAGCGCTTGATGTGGCGGCGCGGCGTGGGCGCGAACAAGAGAAAGTACAGGCTGATCGGCGGCAGCAGCAGCCGCGTGATGTGGCGCCCGAAAACCAGCGCCATCATGCAGATGAAGCGCAGGGCCAGCATGTTGCTGCGCTCGGGGGCGCGCGCCCAGTCGCCGCGCTGCCCCGTCTGCGACGCCTCTTTCACGGCGTGCGTCTCGGCTTCGGTGTGCTTCATCACGCGGAGCCTGGCGCCGCGGTCCAGCGGCCGGTGACAGCCACCACGCCGTCGCAGCGCACGTCGAAACGCACGCCGCGCGCGGCGCCCGCCTCGGGTTGCAGTTCGATGGAGAGCATGCTCCCCGGCCGCACGGGCGCCAGAAACTTGGCAGCAGCAAGCGTGGGGTGCGTGCCAAGCCGGGCAACCAGTGCCGGCACCCGCTGCACTGCTTCCATGACCTCGGCCAGTATCAGCGCCCCAGGCAGCAGCGGCTGACCGGGAAAGTGGCCCGCGAACGCCGGGTGATCAACGGGCACCGCATGGGCAAACTCCACCGGGGTGTCGTCTCCCGCAAGCTGCGCAAGCGCGAATTCGCGCAGCGCGCGCACGGTGAGCTTGCCGGTGCCTTCGCGCGGAAAAGCCTTGACCTGCACCACACGCCGCGGAACGAACACCGGCTCGAGCCGCTGCCGCAGCGCCGCGATGATTTCGCCGGCCGAGAGCGTGGGCGCCACCACGAAAGCCACGGGACGCACCACACCGTCGGCCACTTCGTCGGGAAGCCAGAACGCGCCGTCTTCAACGCCCGCAATGCTGTTGAGGTGATAGTTCAGATGCGCGAGCGAACTGCGCCGCCCCGCCACGTGAATCAGGTCGTTGGCCCGGCCGAACAACCGGAAGCGGCGCGCATCGAGAAGTTCGAGCACGTCGGCCATGGGCGTGGGCTCGGGCAGGAAGTCGCCGCTGAAAATGAAGCGCTCGGGTCCGTCGCCCTCGCCCGGTTCGGCATGCACGCGAATGTTGCCGAAGTTCTCCCAGACCTCGCTTTGCGTGGTGCGGCGGGTGGCGACCTGGCCGGACTCGGTGCTGCCGTAGATTTCGATCAGCACGCCGCCGAGCGCCTGCTCGGCCTGGGCCGCCAGCTGCGGCGATAGCGGCGCGGTAGCCGAAAGAATCAGGTCGACAGGCGGCAGCTCGATGCCCGAGAGCAGCAGCGTCTTCAAGTGGAAAGGTGTGGTGACCAACGCACGCGGGCGCGGCACCGAGGCCAGCGTTTTCACCACATCGGCCGGAAAGAACGGCCGTCCGCTTTCGAATGCGGCGCCGCCCAGCATGGCCAGCAGCACCGACGATTCGAGTCCGTAGCTGTGCTGAACCGGCACGGTCGCAACCAGCGTCAGGCCGGCAAGCGATGGCCGCCCGAGCAGGCTGGCGAGCCGCTCCACCGCCACGGCCACATCGCCCACCAGTGTTTCCCACCGCTTGGCGTGCGGCTGGGGCACGCCGGTCGAGCCGGAGGTCAGCAGGCTCACGGCGTGCATGCCGCCGTCGACGGCCGGCACCTCGAGCCCGGCGCCGCCTTCGGGGCTGGACCGGTCTTCGATCAGCACGCGCGGCATGCCGGGGGTGGCCAGGCCGACATCGTCGGTCAGCGCGAAGAGATTCGACCCACCGGAGTCGAGCAGCCGCGCGAGCGTGTCGGGCCGGGCGTCGGGCGGCAAGAGGCTTGCATGGCCGCGCACCAGCGCAGCGGCCAGGCTGACGGCAAAGGCGTAGCGGTCGACGCACAGGTTGACGGCCTTGCCCTCTGCGGGGAGCACCGGCGCGAACCGGGCCACGTCGGCCAGGAACTGGCGCGTGCTCACCGGCACGCCGGCGCGCCAGGCCAGGGGCGCGTCGAGGTCCCGGTTGGTGATGAGCGGCAGCAGGCGGGTTTCGGCGGTCACGCAGGGCCCTGCTCTACCGGCTGCCGGTGCCGTTGTCGATGGGCGATGTTCCCTGGAAGGCGCGCACCGCATCAATGAGCCGCGTGCGCTCGAATTCGGGGTGCAGCCGGTAGCGCACCAGGTGCTCGCCCACGAAAAGCAGGGTCACCGAAAGCGGGGTCAGCACATTGGCCAGCAGCGACCAGGCCGAAAAAGGCAGGCTCAGGTACACCACGATCGACGAGACGACCACGAGCGCGAAATACGCGGTCCAGATGCGGGTGAGCTGCGTCGTGTAGGCCAGCATATGGCCCTTGAGCGGATGCACGCGCTGGGCAAACTGGGTGATCAGCGGCAGGCCGGGCCCGCGCAGCGAAGCGCCGAACCAGCCGCACAAGAGGCCGTTGATGGCCACATGCTGGAACACATAGAGCCGATTCGTATCGCCCGCCTCACCCAGGAAAACCAAGGCGAAGCCCGCGATGCCGAGCAGCATGGCGGCAATGAAGCCCCAGCGGCCGAGCTTGCTGGCGGCAAAACCCATGGCAGCCAGCCAGAGCGGGCCGAGCAAGACCACCACCGCCCACGGCTCGGTGGGGTGGAACAGCATCATCCAGTGAGAGAGGCCGGCATAGGCCACTCCCACCAGCAGCAGGAGCGCCAGTCGCCATCGAGACATGGATCAGGAGGCGCTGCGGTGCTGGGCGACGTGGGTCGCGAGCGTGCGCAGCGACTGGAAGATCTGTTGGTTGCGCTCGTCGTCCGAACGCAACTGGAAGCCGTAGCGCCGGGACACTTCGAGCGCAACCTCAAGGATGTCGATGGAATCGAGGCCCAGGCCTTCGCCGTAGAGCGGGTCGGTCGGCACGATGTCTTCGGGGGCGACTTCCAGATTGAGCGCGTTCACGAGCAAGACGGCCAACTCTTTTTCAATCGGCGACTGTTCAGGTGAATCGCCAACGGCGGGAATGGGGGGCTGAGCAGTCGATGACAAAAAAACCTCCTGAAACTTTTTCCGTAACTACCTCGGGGGCCGTGGATTATAGGAGCGCCGCTTGATTAGACTGCCCGCTTCGATACGACCCGGAGCCCTCAATGGCCGACCCCCTCCTGATAGCACGCCACGACACCACCGAGTGCGCCCTGCTGCCCAGCCTGGCCAACCGCCACGGCCTGATCACCGGCGCCACCGGCACCGGCAAGACGGTCACCCTGCAAACCATCGCTGAAAAGCTCTCGAGCATCGGCGTTCCGGTGTTCATGGCCGACGTCAAGGGCGACCTGACCGGCATGAGCCAGAAAGGCAGCATCGGCGAGAAGATGGCGGCCACGCTGAAGGAACGCGGCATCGACCTGCCCGAACCGGCCGCCTGCCCCGTTACGCTGTGGGACGTGTTCGGTGAACAGGGCCACCCGGTACGGGCCACGGTTTCCGACATGGGCCCGCTGCTGCTGGGCCGCATGCTCGACGTGAACGAAACCCAGGCCGGCGTGCTGAACCTGGTGTTCAAGATTGCCGACGACAACGGCCTGCTGCTGCTCGACCTGAAAGACCTGCGCGCCATGCTGCAGTACGTGGGCGAGAACGGGAGCCAGTTCACCACCGAATACGGCAACATCAGCGCCGCCAGCGTGGGCGCCATCCAGCGCGGGCTGCTGCAGATCGAAACCCAGGGCGGCGACAAGTTCTTCGGCGAGCCGATGCTCAACATTGCCGACTTCATGCAAACCGTGGGCGGCAAGGGCGTGGTCAATATCCTGGCCGCGGACAAGCTCATGAACTCGCCGCGGCTGTACGCCACGTTCCTGCTCTGGATGCTGTCTGAACTGTTCGAACAGCTGCCCGAAATCGGCGACCCGGACCAACCCAAGCTGGCCTTCTTCTTCGATGAGGCCCATCTGCTGTTCAACGAAGCGCCCAAGGCGCTGGTCGAACGCATCGAGTTGGTGGTGCGGCTCGTGCGCTCCAAGGGTGTGGGCGTTTATTTCGTGACGCAGAACCCGCTCGACATTCCGGATTCGGTGCTGGCCCAGTTGGGCAACCGCGTGCAGCATGCGCTGCGCGCGTTCACCCCGCGCGACCAGAAGGCCGTGAAAGCCACGGCCACCACCATGCGCGAGAAGCCGGGCCTGGACATCGAAACTGCCATCACCGAGCTTGCCGTGGGCGAGGCGCTGGTGAGTTTTCTCGACGCCAAGGGCCGCCCGAGCGTGACGGAACGCGTGTTCGTGGTGCCGCCGGGCAGCCAGATCGGCCCTGTCACTGCCGAACAACGCCAGGCCGTGATCGCCAATTCGCTTGTCGCCGGCGTGTACGAAAAGACGGTGGACCGTGAATCGGCCTACGAAAAGCTCAAGGGCCGCGCCGAGACCGCGCCGGATGCACCGGCCGCCAAGCCGGGTGCCAAGGGCGCGGCGGAAGCTTCCGAGGGTGGCAGCAGCATGCTGAATGACCTGCTCTTCGGCAGCACCGGCCCGCGCGGCGGCAAGCGTGACGGCCTGGTGCAGACCATGGCCAAGTCGGCGGTGCGCACCATGGGCACTTCGGTCGGCAAGGAAATCCTGCGCGGCGTTCTGGGCGGCATCTTCGGGGCCAAGAAGCGCTGAGGCCGGGCCCCGCCCGGCCGGCGCGATCTCGGCGCGATCTACCAGCGCAGCAAGCGGGGCCCCAGCACCGCGCCCAGCACCACCGGCACCGCAATGCCGCTGACGTACCAGACCGCGAGGAACGGTGCCGTCAGTTCCATGCAGTGCAGCGCGTACACGGCCGCCCCCATCCCGCCCGCCAGACCGCCGGCGGCCGCGCCCGCCAAGGCCGGACGCGTGGGCGCCAGCCCCCGCAACGCCACCAGCGCCGCCGCGAAGACGGGCAGCGCCATGAGGCCGATGCTGACCGCGCAGATGCGCCACGACTCGCCCATGAGCAGCGGCATGCGTTCTTCGGGCGGCGCGTTGAACCACGACATCGCCGCCAGCACCCACACCACGAGCAGCGGCACGGCAATGCCGATCCAGGCGCGCCGCACCGGAACGCCCGGGCGCGCGAGGCGCTGCACCGCCACGAAGGCCGCCGCGGCAATGCACAGCGGAAACAGCACCTTGACCCAGAACATCGGCCAGAACATGGCCTGCACCAGATCGCGGCGAACACCGTATTCGGTGAGCAGGATGGCGAACGACAGCGGCACGCCGGCCAGCACGGCAAGCGCCAGGCGCCGCCCGGCGGCGCGGCGCGGCGCGGGCGCGGCACCGGTGGCCAGCATGGCCACGAGATCGTCGGTTTTCATGGCGTCTTGCTCCTGAGTCTGGCCGCGAGCGCCTTGAGGCCGCGGTGAATGCCGACCTTCACGGCCGATTCCGACATGCCGGTCAGGCTTGCCGTTTCGGTCACCGAAAGGCCTTCGAGCTTCACATGCACGATGGGCAGGCGCTGGCGCTCAGGCAGGGTCTGCAGCAAGCCGCCGATGTCGCGGCGCGCATCGCTGGCGTCGATGGCCGATTCGGCGAACACGGCCAGGTCATCGTCCAGTGGATCATGCAGCGCTTCGCGTGCCGACTTGGCGCGCAGCAGGTCGATCATCTTGTAGCGCGCAATCGCATGCACCCAGGCCGTCAGCGGCTGGTCGCTCTGGTAGGTATGGCGCTGGTTGTGCATGGCGAGCAGGCATTCCTGGACAAGATCTTCCACTTCGTCGGGCCAGCCGAAAAGGCGCTTGCCCAGAAAAGCGCGCAAGTGCGCGCTGAGTTTTTGCAGGAATTCGCGGTAAGCCGCTGCGTCGCCGGCAAGGCCCCGCAGGAACAGGCTCCGCAACGCCGCCTCGGCGTCGCTCATTCGCGTCCTGCTGTCCATAGTGTTTCGTGCCATCGGACCGGCTGGTTACAGCCCGTTCAAGAAAAAGGTTCCGCCGGATTGTGCCGTTACCCGCCGGACCCCGGCGCCCGCCGCGTCGCGTCCTGGGCTAAGCTCGCCCGAACCCACTGAAGGAGCGCCCGTGCCACCTGCTGCCGCATGCCCCTTGGCCCCTGAACCGGCTTCGGCCCGCACCTGAGGCACGCGAATGCTGGCCGGCCTCGCTTCGCACCCCTGGGCCTACCCGGCGCTGGAGGTGGTGCATATCGTGGGCATTGCCATGCTGTTCGGCGGGCTGCTTGTGTTCGAGCTGCGCGTGCTCGGCGTAGGCAAGGAACTGTCGCAAAGCCATTTGGCCCGCCTTACGCTGCTGCCGGCGCTGGCCGGTTTTGGCCTGTGCGCCGCCACCGGCCTCACGATGTTTGCCAGCCAGCCCGGCGAACTGCTCGCCAACTCGGCATTCCGCGTCAAGCTGCTCATGATCTGCCTGGCCGGCGCCAACGCCGCCTGGTTCCACGCGCGCGGCGGCCTTGCGGCCAGCGGCGCCATACCCAAGGTGCAATGCCTGCTGTCGTTGGGGTTTTGGCTCGCTGTCATCATCTGCGGGCGTTGGATCGCTTACATCTGAACTGAACAAGGAGTCCGAGATGATGCAAAGGCGCATGTTCGTTGCCGGTTCGCTGGGCCTGGCCCTTCCGGCCTGGGCTCACCACGGCTGGAGCAGTTTCGACCAGGACCGCCCGCTCTACCTGGAGGGCCGCGCAACCAAGGTCATGTGGCGCAACCCTCATGGCGAGCTGGAGCTGGAACTGCCCGAGAACCCGACCTTGCCCGCCGACCTGAAGCAGCGCCCGCTGCCCAAGCAGAGCACGGCCGTCGACGGCCCCGGGTTGCTGGCCAAGGCCCAGTTGCCCACCCGCCGCGACCGCAAGTGGCTTGTCGAGCTGGCCCCTCTCACGCGTCTTCAAGCGTGGGGCGTCGAGGAGATCAAGCCCGGCACTCCCGTCTCGGTGCTGGGCTTCACCTTCACCGGCGAAAAAGGCGATCCGGTGCTGCGCGCCGAATACCTCTTCGTCGGCGGCAAGGCCTACGGACTGCGCTCCTCGCCCGCCTGAAGCAGGCCCCTCCCCGGGCATGCTCCGCGAGTGCCCGCGAATGCAATCGCCATGAGTGCGCCGCTGCTTGCCAGCGGCGCGGCTCATCGGTACATTGCATTTTTTGAGGGCCTCCAATGTCCGCAGATAGCACAGCGACCCGTTCCTCCATCTCGGCGCCTCCCGCGACCCCTGGCATTTCCGCGGATCCGGCGATCTCCGTCTCTCCCCTTCCCCCGCTCCACGCTTCCTCGTCGACCGGCCATATCCGGCTGACCTCCCATGCCGGCGGCTTCGGTGCGCTGCCCATCCGATGGGGCGCGGCCACCGCCACCGAGCGCGGGCCGGTTGTCGGCACCACGACCAAGCGGGCGCACCGCAACGTCATCGGCACGCACAGCGGCTCCTACAGCGTCTACCGCGCGCTTGCCGTGGCGGCAGGCGCGCTCAAGCGCGAACACAAGGCCGACCTCACCAACACCGCGCCCACCGACGTGATCGGCCCCTATCCGCAGTGGAGCGAGCCGGGCCGCATCGTTTCGCTCGACCCTTGGGGCGCGCTGGTGGCCGATGTGTTTTCCGCGGAGCTTGCGGCCGGCTACGACATTCGCCCGACCATTGCCATCACCAAGGCGCACGTGATCCTGCCCGAGGTGATCGAGGCGCTGCAAAGCGGCCGGCTCAAGGCCGACGGCCACTTTCTCACCACCGGCGGTGCCGCCATGGTGACCAAGGCCGCCATCGAACCCGTGTGGTACCTGCCCGAAGTGGCGCGGCGATTCGGCTGCTCAGAGACCGACCTGCGGCGCACGCTGTTCGAGGAAACCGGCGGCATGTACCCCGAGCTTGTCACTCGCTCCGACCTCGAGGTCTTCCTGCCGCCCATCGGCGGACAGACGCTCTACATCTTCGGCAACCCGCGCGACCTGGCCAACCCGGAGGTGGAGCTCACCGCGCGCATCCACGACGAGTGCAACGGCTCCGACGTGTTCGGCTCCGACATCTGCACCTGCCGCCCTTACCTCACGCACGCCATCGAAGAATGCATCCAGGGCGCGCAGCGCGGCGGCGTCGGCCTCATTGCCTATTCGCGCAAGGAAGGCCGCGCCCTCGGCGAGGTAACCAAGTTCCTGGTCTACAACGCGCGCAAGCGCCAGGTGGGCGGCGACACGGCCGACCAGTATTTCGCACGCACCGAGTGCGTGGCCGGCGTGCAGGACATGCGCTTCCAGGAACTGATGCCGGACGTCTTCCACTGGCTCGGCATCAAGAAAATCCATCGGCTCGTGTCGATGAGCAACATGAAGTTCGACGCGATCACCGGCTCGGGCATCGAGATCGGCGAGCGCGTGAACATTCCGGACGAACTGATTCCGGCCGACGCCCGGGTCGAGATGGACGCGAAGATGGCCGCCGGCTACTTCACGCCCGGCCCGGTGCCGACCGCCGAAGAACTCAAGAAGGCCAAAGGCCGGGGATTGAGCGAATGAGCGACAACAAGGAACACAGCAACAAATACCTGCCCGTGGACGGATCGGGCAACCTGCCGGACGGCAGCGCGGGCGACATCGATCCGGCGACCGAATTCGCCCCCGACACCAGCCGCCCCGCGGGCGCCGCCACCCTCTTGCGCACCACCGGTGCCATTCGCGAGCGCGCGGCCGCGCTGCTCGCTCGCGCACGCAGCGGCGAGTCGCGATGGTTTCGCATCGGCGGCGACGATGCAGCGGACGACGCGGCCCGCGCCGTGGCCGAGGTCACGCGCGAGCGCTACCCATGGGACACCATTCCGTATCACAGCCGCTGGCGCCACTTCGAGGCTGGCGGCGTCGACCGGCTGAAGCAGCTCGACGCACTGCTCGGCAACCACATCGACGCCCGCCAGCGGGCCCGCGCCCACATCGACCTGGTGCTGGTGAGCGTGCTGCTCGATGCCGGCGCCGGCCCCAACTGGCATTACACCGAGCCGGCCACGGGCCAGCGTTTCACGCGATCCGAAGGCCTGGGCGTGGCGAGCTTCCATGCCTTCACGAGCGGGCTTTTCTCGTCCGACCCCGACCATCCGCTGCAAGCCGACGCGGCGGGATTGCGCGGCCTGGTCACCGACCGGCTCGGCGATGCCTTCCAGGTGAGCGACGTCAATCCGCTGGTGGGCCTTGCCGGCCGCACCGTGCTGCTGCGCCGGCTGGGCGAAGCGATGAGCGAACAGCCCGAAACCTTCGGCGACGACGGACGGCCAGCCGGCATGTTCGACGCGCTGGTCGCTCCTTTCGGCGCTGCCGCACCGCCCACAGCAGAAATCACCGCGCACCAGATCCTGTCGCTGCTGCTCGAAACGCTCTCGCGCATCTGGCCCTCGGCCAACTCCATCGACAGCATTGCCGTCGACGGCAGCGACACCACGGGCGGCATCGGTTCGAGCGACCCGGCCCTTGCGCTTGGCGACTGCTGGCGCCACAGCGCGGTGCGCGGGCCCGGCCTCACCAACGGATGGATGCCGTTCCACAAACTCTCGCAATGGCTCACCTATTCGCTGCTCGAGCCCTTCGAGTGGGCGGGCGTGAAGGTGCGCCAGCTCGATGCACTCACCGCCCTGCCCGAATACCGCAACGGCGGCCTCCTGATCGACAGCGGCGTGATCGTGCCGAAAGACCCGGCTTCTCTTGCGCGCACCTGGAAAGCCGGAGACGAGTTCATCGTCGAATGGCGTGCACTCACCGTGGCGCTGCTCGACGAGCTGGCGCCCCGCGTGCGCAAGATGCTCGACCGCACCGAGGAGGAACTGCCGCTGGCCTGCGTGCTCGAGGGCGGCACCTGGGCGGCGGGCCGCGTGCTGGCACAGCGCTTGCGTGACGGAGCGCCACCGCTCCTGATCGAAAGCGACGGCACCGTCTTTTAGACTCGCGGGTCCAGCAACGGCAGAAAAATCAAATGAGCAACGTCCATCTCGTCGACCACCCCCTCGTCCAGCACAAGCTCACGCTGATGCGCCGCAAGGACGCTTCCACCAACAGCTTTCGGCGGCTCCTGAACGAAATCAGCATGCTCATGGCCTATGAGGTCACGCGCGACATGCCGATGCAGGACATCGAAGTGGAGACCCCGCTCGAGACCATGCAGGCCAAGGTCATCGACGGCAAGAAGCTGGTGCTGGTGTCCATCCTCCGCGCGGGCACCGGCATTCTGGACGGCATGCTCACCGTGGTGCCGGGCGCGCGCGTCGGCCACATCGGCCTGTACCGCGATCCCAAGACGCTCACGGCCGTCGAGTACTACTTCAAGATGCCCGGCGAAATGGAGAACCGCGACGTGATCGTGGTCGACCCGATGCTGGCCACCGGCAACTCGGCGGTGGCTGCGGTCGAGCGCCTGAAAGAGCTGAACCCGAAATCGATCAAGTTCGTCTGCCTGCTGACCTGCCCCGAAGGCGTGGCCACCATGCAGAAGGCCCACCCCGACGTGCCGATCTACACCGCCGCAATCGACCGCGAGCTGAACAGCCACGGCTACATCCTGCCGGGCCTGGGCGATGCGGGCGACCGCATCTTCGGCACCAAGTAAGGCCCCGACGGCCGCCACGCTGTCGCTCGGGCAGCAACAAGAAGATTTTCATACCTCGAGGAGAAGCACCGTGACAGCACGCCGTCAGTTGATCATTCGTTCCACCGCCATTGCAGCGGCCCTTGCGGTGGGCGCGCCCGGCCTTGCGCTTGCGCAGGCCAAGCTCAAGGTGGCGGCGGTGTACACCGTGCCGTTCGAGCAGCAATGGGTGGGCCGCATCCACAAGGCGCTGAAGGCCGCAGAGGCGCGCGGCGAAATCGAATACAAGGCCACCGAGAACGTCAGCAACGCCGACTACGAGCGCGTGATGCGCGAGTACGCCACGGGCGGCAACCAGCTGATCCTGGGCGAAGTATTCGGCGTGGAAGCGGCGGCGCGCAAGGTCGCGAAAGACTTTCCCAAGGTCGCCTTCCTCATGGGCTCGTCGCTCAAGCCGCAGGCGCCCAATTTCAGCGTGTTCGACAACTACATCCAGGAGCCGGCGTACCTCTCCGGCATGGTGGCCGGCGGCATGACCAAGAGCAACCGCATCGGCATGGTCGGCGGCTTCCCCATTCCCGAAGTGAACCGGCTCATGAACGCCTTCATGGCCGGCGCGAAGGAAACCAACCCCAAGGTGGAGTTCAGCGTGAGCTTCATCAACAGCTGGTTCGATCCGCCGAAGGCCAAGGAAGCGGCTTTCGCGATGATCGACAAGGGGGCGGACGTGATGTACGCCGAGCGCTTCGGCGTCTCGGACGCAGCCAAGGAAAAAGGCAAGCTCGCCATCGGCAACGTGATCGACACGCAGGCGCAGTACCCCGAGACGGTGGTGGCTTCTGCGCTGTGGAACTTCGAGCCCTCGGCGGACCGCGCGATCAAGCTCGTGAAGGAAGGCAAGTTCACCGCCGAGGACTACGGCGTTTACTCGACCATGAAGCACAAGGGCTCCGAGCTCGCGCCGCTCGGCACGTTCGAGAAGAAGGTGCCGGCCGACATCGTCGCCAAGGTCAAGGCCAAGCAGGCCGACATCCTGTCGGGCAAGGTCGCCATCAAGGTGGACGACTCGCAACCCAAATCGACCGCGAAGTGAAGGGAAGGATGACGATGCGCTGGCGCTCTCTTCTTGCGGCCGGCGTGCTGGCCCTCGGTCTCGCGGGTTGTGCCGGTGTCTACAAGCCCGGCGGCGCCACCATCGGCGGCATCCGCCTGGACGACACGCCGCGCATTGCGGTGATCTCGGCCTTCGAGCCCGAGCTCAAGCTGCTGCTCGGGCGCCTGCAAGCGCCCGCCAAGCACAGCGTCAACGGTGTCGAGTTCACCACCGGCACGCTCGAAGGCAAGCCAGTCGTGCTGTTCCTCTCTGGCATCAGCATGACCAATGCGACGATGAACACGCAGTTGGTGCTCGACCGCTTTCGCGTTACCAGCATCGTGTTCAGTGGCATCGCGGGTGGGGTGAATCCGCAACTGCACGTCGGCGACGTCACGGTGCCGGCCCAATGGGGCCAATACCTCGAAGTGTTGATGGCCCGCGAAACCGCGCCGGGCAAGTACACCGCCCCGCCCTTCATCACCGACGCGAAAATGCCCAACTTCGGGATGATGCACCCACGCCCGGTGGAGGTGCGCTCGGCGGCCAAGCCGCAGATCGAACGCAAGTTCTGGTTCGAGGCCGATCCGAAGATGCTCGAAGTGGCGCGCAGCATCCGCAATGTCGACCTGGCGAACTGCAGCGCCGGCAAGTGCCTGGCGCGCAAGCCCCAACTCGTCGTCGGCGGCAACGGCGTCTCGGGCCAGGCCTTCATGGACAACAAGGCGTACCGCGAATACACCTTCAAGACCTTCCAGGCCAACGTGCTCGACATGGAAACCGCGGCCGTGGGCATGGTGGCCTACAGCAACGGCGTGCCTTACATCGCCTTCCGCTCGCTCAGCGATCTCGCGGGCGGCGGCGAAGGCGAGAACGAGATGGGCACCTTCATGGGCATTGCAGCCGACAACTCGGCCAAGGTCATGCTGGCGTTCCTGGCCGCGTGGAAGTAATCCCGCTTTCGCTCCCTCCCCTTCCGGGGGAGGGCTGGGGTGGGGGCATGCGGCGTTCGATCGATCGCAGTGGCGTTGTGAGCGCTGCTTGCCCCCATCCCAACCTTCCCCCAGCGGGGGAAGGAGCAAGACCTTCATGAACGGCACTACTGTTCTCCGCCTGCAAGGCATCACCAAGCGTTTTGGCACCCTCGTCGCCAACGACGCCATTTCGCTCGACCTGCAGGCCGGCGAGGTGCTCGCGCTGCTGGGCGAGAACGGCGCGGGCAAGTCGACGCTGATGTCCATCCTGTTCGGCCACTACGTCGCGGACGAAGGCAGCATCGAGGTGTTCGGCGCACCGCTGCCGCCGGGCAACCCGAAGGCCGCGCTGGCCGCGGGCGTGGGCATGGTGCACCAGCACTTCACGCTGGCCGACAACCTCAGCGTGCTCGACAACGTGATGATGGGCACGGAACCGCTCTGGCGCCTCGTCTCGCGACGCGCCACCGCTCGCGCCCGGTTGCTCGAAGTGGCACAGCGCTTCGGCTTGCCGGTGCAACCCGACGCGAAGATCGGCAGCCTCTCGGTCGGCGAGCGGCAGCGCGTCGAAATATTGAAGGCGCTGTACCGCGGCGCGCGCATCCTCATCCTCGACGAACCCACCGCCGTGCTGACGCCGCAGGAAAGCGAAGCACTGTTCGCCACGCTCGCGCAGATGGTGGCGCAGGGCCTCTCGGTGATCTTCATCAGCCACAAGCTCGGCGAGGTGCTGCGCGTGTCGCAGCGTATTGCGGTGCTGCGCGGCGGCAAGCTGGTGGCAGAGGCCCGCACCACCGACACCACGCAGGCGCAGCTCGCGCTCTGGATGGTCGGTCATGCGGTCGAGGCGCCGCAGCGACAGCCCGCCAAATCGGTGGGCGACGCGGTCTGCGTGCTCGACCATGTGAGCACCGCATCGGCCAAGGGAGGCGGGCAAGGCCATTCAAGCGCCCTCCGCGAGGTGTCGCTGACGCTGCGCGCCGGAGAAATCACGGCCATCGCAGGCGTCTCGGGCAACGGACAGGTCGCGTTGGCCGAGCTGCTCTGCGGCACACGCCGCGCCGTCTCCGGCACCGCCGAGCTGATGGGCCGCGCGCTGCCGCCCTCACCCGCCCGGCTTGTGCAGCGCGGCGTCGCACGCATTCCTGAAGACCGGCACGCCGTCGGCGTGGTCGGTGACCTGCCGGTGTGGGAGAACGCCGTGGCCGAGCGGCTGCGCAGCCCGGTCTTCTCGCGCTGGTCCGTGTTCGTGCGGCGCGCGGCCGCCCGGCTGCATGCCCGCCGCATCGAAAAAGCATACGACGTACGTGGCGCCGGCCTGATGGCACCGGCCCGCTCGCTCTCCGGCGGGAACATGCAGAAACTGATCCTCGGCCGCGCTTTGCTCGCGCCCGAGCAGGCGGAAGACGCCGACAACAAGAAATACCCGAACCGCGCGCCGCGCCTCATCGTTGCGCACCAGCCGACCTGGGGCCTCGACATCGGCGCAGTCGCCTACGTGCAGCAGCAACTCATTGCCGCGCGCGATGCCGGCGCTGCGGTGCTGGTGATTTCCGACGACCTCGACGAAGTGCTGACGCTCGGCGACCGCGTGGCCGTGATGCACGGCGGCCACCTCGGCGAAGCGCGCCCGGCCGCGGCCTGGACGCGCGAAGCCATCGGGCTGGCGATGGCCGGTGGCACGGCGCCGCAACAGCTGCAACCACGAGCGGGAGCCGCCCCATGATGCGGCTCGAACGACGCCATGAGACGTCGCGCGCCGCGCTGGTGCTCGCGCCCATCGGTGCGGTGGTGTTCACCATGGTGGTGAGCGCACTGCTCGTGCTCTGGGCCGGCGCGCCGGTCGGCCGGACCTATGCGCTGTTGCTGCAGGGCGGCTTCGGCTCGGTGTTCGCCTGGAGCGAAACGCTTACGCGCGCCGTCCCGCTGATCCTTACCGGCTTGGCCGCGACGGTCGCGTTCAAGGCGCGGCTCTTCAACATCGGCGCCGAGGGCCAGCTGTTCGCCGGCGCGCTTGCCGCCGTGGCCGTGGGCGGCATGCACGGCGGCACGGGTTTCGAGCTCTCGCCTTGGCTGCTGTTCCCGCTGATGATGCTGGCCGCCGCCGTGGCGGGCGCCCTGCTGCTGCTCGGCCCGGCGCTGATGAAGAACAAGCTCGGCGTCGACGAGGTGGTGACCACGCTGCTGATCAATTTCATCGTGCTGCTCGGCGTTTCGGCGCTGCTCGACGGGCCGATGAAAGACCCGACCGCCATGGGCTGGCCGCAGAGCGTGTCGCTGCAGCCTGACCTGGAGCTCGGCAAGCTGGTTGCGCAGACGCGTGTGCATACCGGCTTGCTCTGGGCCGTGTCGCTCGCGGTGACGGTGTGGGCGATCTTCAAGTACACCGTGCTGGGTTTCGACATTCGAGCAGTCGGCGCCAATGCACGCGCGGCCGAATTCGCCGGTGTGCCGGTGACGCGCACCGTCGTGATGGTGGCGCTGCTCTCGGGCGCATTGGCCGGTCTCGCGGGTGCCATCGAAGTGGCGGGCCGCACCAGCTACGTCACGCTCGACATGTCGCCGGGCTACGGCTACACCGGCATCGTGATCGCAATGCTCGCAGGCCTGCACCCGCTGGGCGTGATTGCCGCGGGCGTGTTCGTAGCGGGCGTTCTGGTCGGTGCCGACACCATGAGCCGCGCAGTGGGCGTGCCGACCTATATCGCAGACGTGATCGTCGCGGCCTCGCTGATTGCGGTGCTGGTGGCAACGCTGTTGACGCAATACCGGGTGCGGCTCAAATGACAACGCGCTGCTCCCCGGTCTTGCTCCTTCCCCCGCTGGGGGAAGGCTGGGATGGGGGCATCGGCGCCCACATCGAGCGCCGCGTGCCCCCACCACCCCCACCCTCCCCCAAAAGGGGAGGGAGAAATACGCAATGACGGATTTGCTCGACATCCTCGCCAATCCCTCGTTCTGGGTCGCGGTGCTGCGCATCGCCACGCCGCTGATCCTCGGCACGCTCGGCGTGCTGCTGTGCGAGCGCGCGGGCGTGCTCAACCTGGGCATCGAAGGGATCATGGTCGCGGGCGCCTTCACCGGATGGCTCGCGGTATATGCCGGTGCGCCGCTGTGGGCCGGCGTCGGCGTGGCCGCGCTCACGGGCATGGTGTTCGGGCTGCTGCATGCCTTTCTCACCGTCGGACTCGCGCTGTCGCAACACGTCTCCGGGTTGGGCATCACGCTGCTTGCCACTGCGCTGAGCTACTTCGGCTACCGCGTGAGTTTTCCGAAGGTCAACACGCCACCCACCATCACGCCTTTCGCGCCGATGGAGTGGCTGCCGGTGCCGATCTTGAACGCGCAGACATCGCTCACCCTGTTCGCGCTGCTGCTGGTGCCGGCCCTGGCCTGGGTGCTCTACCGCACGCCACTGGGTCTGGCGCTGCGCATGGTCGGCGAGAACCCGCAGGCGGCTGAGAGCCAGGGCGTGTCGGTCGCGGCCACGCGCACCGGGGCCATCGTCGCCGGTTCGGCGTTGATGGGCGCCGCGGGCTCGTTCCTCACGCTCTCCGCCTTCAACGCTTTCTTTTTCAACATGGTGAACGGCCGCGGCTGGATCTGCGTGGCGCTGGTGGTGTTCGCCTCGTGGCGGCCCGGCAAGGCCCTGCTTGGCGCGCTGCTGTTCGCATTCTTCGACGCGCTGCAGCTGCGGCTGCAACAATCGGGCGATGCCGTGCTGCCCTACCAGATCTACTTGATGCTGCCGTACCTGTTATCCATCCTCGCGCTGGTGCTGGTGGCGCGCAAGGCCAGCTATCCGCAGGCGCTGATGAAGCCTTATCGCAAGGGGGAGCGCTGATGCCGCGCGCTGCCGCAGTGCGAAAGATGCTGCTCGCTGTGCTGGCCACGTTGTGCGGCGCCGGTGCGCATGCACTGGGCAGCGACCTCGGCTACGACACCTTCAAGACGCCCGATTCGGTCACCTGGGTGCAGCTGTGCGGCACCTGGGGCAAGAACCACGAGGGCATGTACCGCGTGGTGCACGCCGACCAGTACGCACAGTCGTTCCTCTATGTGCAGCGAATGGCGCGCGACGCCAACGGCAGCCTGCATGCCGATCACACGCTGGCCATTGCCGAGCTCGACAACGACCATGCCGAGATCGCACTCACCGACCTCGCCTGCCGCGCCACGCCGCGCGGCATCGTGGTCACAGCCAAGGCCGCGTCCGGCCACGACGACAAGCTGCGCCGCGTGACCATCGAGATCGGCCCGGCGCCGGGGCAGTACCGCTACCGGGCGCAGCGCACGCGCTGAACGCACGGCGGCCGACACAAAAGAAGACCTCCCACGATGCTCGACCTCCTCATCACCAACGCCACCCTCCCCGACGGCCGCACCGGCATGTCGATTGCCGTGCAGGGAGGTCGAATCGCCGAAGTCACCGCAGGCCTCGACGCACCGGCGCGTGAAAAGCTCGATGCCCAGGGCCTGCTGCTTTCGCCCCACTTTGTCGATCCGCATTTCCACATGGACGCGACGCTGAGCTACGGGCTGCCGCGCGTCAACGAAAGCGGCACGCTGCTCGAAGGCATTGCGCTGTGGGGCGAGCTCAAGCCGCTGCTCAAGGCCGATGCGCTGATCGAGCGTGCGCTGGCGTATTGCGATTGGGCGGTGGCCAAGGGCCTGCTGGCCGTGCGATCGCATGTGGACACGAGCGACCCGAGCTTGCTTGCGGTCGACGCGCTGCTCGAAGTCAAGCGCCAGGTTGCGCCGTACCTCGACCTGCAGCTCGTGGCCTTTCCGCAAGATGGCGTGCTGCGCTCGGCAGGCGGCGTCGACAACCTCACGCGCGCGCTCGACAAGGGCGTGGACGTGGTCGGCGGCATTCCGCATTTCGAGCGCACCATGGCCGACGGCGCGGCCAGCGTGAGGCTGCTGTGTGAGCTGGCCGCCGAGCGCGGCAAGCTGGTGGACATGCATTGCGACGAGTCGGACGATCCGCTGTCGCGCCACATCGAAACCCTTTCCGCCGAAACCTGGCGCCTGGGCATGCAGGGCCGCGTGACGGGTTCGCATTGCACGTCGATGCATTCGATGGACAACTACTACGTGAGCAAGCTGCTGCCGCTCATCGCGCAGAGCGGCGTCAGCGTGGTGTCCAACCCGCTCATCAACATCACCCTGCAGGGCCGCCACGACACCTACCCCAAGCGCCGCGGCATGACACGCGTGCCCGAGCTGATGGCCGCGGGCGTGAACGTGGCGTTCGGCCACGACTGCGTGATGGACCCGTGGTACGGCATGGGCTCGGGCGACATGCTCGAGGTGGCGCACATGGGGTTGCATGTGGCGCAGATGACGAGCCAGGCCGGCATCCGCCAGTGCTTCGAGGCCGTGACCACGAACGCCGCGCGCGTGATGCACCTCGAAGGCTACGGCATCGAGGCGGGCTGCGACGCGAGCTTTGTGCTGCTGCAGGCGCGCGACACGGTCGAAGCGATCCGGCTGCGCGCCACCAGGCTCAAGGTGTTCCGCAAGGGAAAGCTGCTGGCGGAAACGCCGGCCGCCACCGCTGCGCTGCACCTTCCAGGCCGCGAGCAGGCCACAAGCTGGATGATTCGCAAGCCCTAGCTTTGCGCTTGCCGCCGCGCAGGCACTCTACGCAGGCGAGGCCCTGAGGTCGCACCACATGTGCACCTTGGCCAGCAAGGCGCCATCGACCGCAATGGCCAGCGGCTCCACGCCGAAAATCTGGAACCCGCAGCGCTCGTAGAGGGCTTGCGCGGTGCTGTTGCCCTCGGTGACGGTGAGCTGCACCAGCCGCAGCCGTTCGATCGCGCGCGCATGCGCGAGCACCGCAAGCACCAGCCGCCGGCCGAAGCCGGCGCGGCGCGCGGAAGCCGCCACGGCCATGCCGAAGAGCGTGGCCTTGTGGCGGGCACGCTGCCGCGCTTCGAAGCTCAAACCGGCCGCACCCACCAGCCTGCCCGCGCCGTCGAAAGCACCGTAGACCACGCTCGCCTCGCTTGCATCCGAACCCAGCCGCTCTTCCCACCACCCAAGCGGCAGGCCGGAGCGCTCCTCAACGGTGGTGGTGAAGGCGCTGGGGTGCGTGGCGTACGCGTCGAGCATCAAGTCGCGGTAGGCCGCAGCATCGGCTGCCGCCAGGCGGCGAACGGCGTTGTGGTCGTTTTCTTCAGAAGCGGACACAGACGGACTGCCTTTCCTGCAGCACGGCCTCCTGGCCGAAGCGCTGCCTGTAGGTGTCGATGATCCGGGCGATGGCGGCATCGTCGTCGGCGCTGCGCGAGTGCAGCAGCACCACGAGCTTGGAGGGCTCGCGCACCACGCTGCCCGAAGCGCCGCGCCACTGCCCCGCGGCATCGATCACGGTGAGGCCTTTCGGAAAGGCCGGTGTCACGACCGAATCGAGGAAAGCGGTCCACTGCGCGTTCGACACCTGCCCACCGGCGGGAATGGCGCGGCCGAAGTACAGCGTGTCGCGTTCGAAAGCATCGAAGCCGGCTGCACAGGCCGTGGAGGGGCCGGGCGCGGATGGCATGGTGCTGCATCCGGCGAGCATGGCAAGCGTTGCGGCCGAAGCTGCGAGGCGCAGGCGGGTGACGATCGGACGCATGGTGCGGCTCACCGGGTCTGTTGCTTCAGGCTTCCGGCGCGATGGCTTCGGCGTACTCGTAGAGTGCGCCCAGAATTTCTTCGCCGCGTTCGTCGGCCGTTTCGGACAGCGCATCGACTTCGCTGAACAGCATTTCGATAGTGCGCGCCCCGCCCTCGCCCTTGAAGAGCCGCGCGACGCGCAGCGCCTCCCAGCGCTCGGTTTCCTCGGGGCTGAGGAGCTCCGGCCAATTGCGCGCCCGGTAGCGGAAGAGGATTTCCTCGAGGCGGCCATCGTCAAAACCGGTACGGTCCTTTGCGAGCTCCTCGGGCGACAGCGCGCGCAGCTGGTTCAGCCGGCGCCTGTCCGCATTGCCGACGAAGCCGCCATACAGGTCTTCGTCCACATCCGGCGTGGCCTCCTTGGGGCGGGCGTACACCTGCGACCAGATGGCGCTCATGTCGGGCAGGTCGCGTGCGATGGCCGCGTGCCGCATGGCCGCGTCGAGATCGACGTTCCAGCGCTCGGCCATGGCGGGCGCCAGCGTGCGCAGGTTGCCGACGACCATCGGCGACTTGTTGAGGTGAATGCCCTTCAGCGGCAGGCGGACCACGCCTTCGGGCAGGTCTGCGGTGCGCGTGAAAAGGCGCAGGCGCAGGGTCTCCACGTCGATGTCGCGCAGCTCGCTCGGGTCGTGCGCCAGATCCCAGGCGAGGAGTTCGTTCTTGTTCGTCGGGTGACTCGCAAGCGGCCACATCACGCTGAGGCACCCGCGCTCGACCGGGAACATGCCCGAAATGTGCAGGAAAGGCTTGGCCGTTTCCCGCATGGCCGGCAGGCCGAGTTCGCTGGCCACGCGGTCTTTCTTGTGCAGGCCGAAGGCGAATTCGAAGAGCTTGGGCTGGCGGTCGCGAATCAGCCGGGCCAGCGCGATGGTAGCGCGCACGTCGGAAAGCGCATCGTGCGCAGATTCATGCAGCAATCCGTTGGCGCGCGCCAGGTCCTCGAGCTTGAAGCTGGGCTTGCCGTCTTCCTTCTTCGGCCACTCGATGCCGTCGGGCCGCAGCGCGTAGGTCAGGCGCACCACATCGAGCAGGTCCCACCGGCCGCAGTCGTTCTGCCATTCGCGCGCATAGGGGTCGATGAGGTTGCGCCAGAACAGGAAGCGCGTCACCTCGTCGTCGAAGCGGATGGTGTTGTAGCCCACGCCGATGGTGCCGGGCTGAGAAAAAGCCTTCTCGATCTGCGCGGCGAAGGCATGCTCTGGAATGCCGCGCTCCAGGCACACCTGTGGCGTGATGCCCGTGATCAGGCAGGCCTCGGGGCTGGGCAGGTAATCGGGCGCCGGCTTGCAGTAGATCATCAGCGGCTCGCCGACTTCGTTCAGCTCCGCGTCGGTGCGAATGGCGGCGAACTGCGAAGGCCGGTCGCGGCGCGGCACGGCGCCGAAGGTTTCGTAGTCGTGCCAGAGAAAGGTGTGGTTCATTCAGAGCAAGGGA
Source organism: Variovorax sp. CCNWLW186 (assembly GCF_037203865.1). NCBI lineage: Bacteria > Pseudomonadati > Pseudomonadota > Betaproteobacteria > Burkholderiales > Comamonadaceae > Variovorax > Variovorax sp. CCNWLW186. Next base: position 167,491 of record NZ_JBBCBO010000011.1, read on the forward strand.
GAAAACAATCGTGCAATCGCGTCGCCAAGGCGGCGCCAGAAACTCTGCGGGCGGTTGGCGCGCACCGCGCCGGAACTGTGGAGGTCGGTTTCGAACTGCGCCGCCAAGGGGCGCGCCAGCTCGGGCCCGTAGACCACTGCGCTCACCTCGAAATTGAGCCTGAAGCTGCGGTTGTCGAAATTTGCGGTACCGATCATCGCGCAATGGTCGTCGACCACCAAGGTCTTGGAGTGCAGCATGCGGGCCTTGTACTCCCACACCTTCACGCCGGCCGCAATCAGCTCGTCGAAATAGGAGCGCGCGGCGGCGCTCACAATGGCCGAATCGCTGCGGCGAGGCACCAGCAGGCGCACGTCGACGCCGCGCAGCGCCGCACTGGTGAGCGCCATCATGGCTGGCTCGCCGGGCACGAAGTAAGGGGTAGTGAGCCAGGCGCGTTCGCTGGCCGAATGAATGGCCTCCACGTGCATGCGGTGGATGGGCTCGAGCATGTTGTCCGGGCCGCTGGTCACAATTTGCACAGGAATGTCGCCCGCCTCCACCTGCGGCAGCATGGCGCCCATCAGGTGATCCATGTTGCGAAGGTCTTCGCCGGTGGCGTAGGCCCAGTCTTCGAGAAATGTGGTCTGGAGCCAGCGCACCGCGCTGCCTTCGATGCGCAGGTGCACGTCGTGATAGGCGTCGGGCCGCGTGCGCTTGTCTTCCTCGTCGGTGATGTTGACGCCGCCGGTAAAGCCGACGCGCCCGTCGCACACCACGATCTTGCGGTGGGTGCGGTAGTTGGTCACCGGCCTGAGGCGCCGGCCGATGCGTGTGTCATGGAATAGCGCAACCTCCACGCCCGCGGCAACGAGCGGCACCATGAACTTGCGGCCAATGCGCTTGGAGCCCAGCGCGTCGAGCAGAAGCCGCACCGCCACGCCCTGGCTGGCGCGTTCCACCAGCAGGTCGCGCAGCGCAGTGCCGATCTTGTCGGGCTCGAAGATGTAGTACTCGAGATGAATGTGGTCTTGCGCTTCGCGCACCGCATCGAAGATGGCGTCGAAGGTGCGCGCGCCGCCCGAAAGCAGTGCCACGCCCGTGGCGCTGGAAACCGGCAGCCCGCAAGCGGCGGTACCCAGCCGCGCCATCTGCTGCAGCGCCGGCGGCGCATTCTGTGCGGCGTCCCGCAGCCGCGCCAGCTCGCCCTGCGTATGGGCCTTGGCACGGCTGCGCAGGCGCTTGACGCGCTGCTTGCGCAGGCGCTGCGGCCCCAGGAAGTAATAGATGACGAAGCCCGCAAACGGCAACAGCGCGAGCGACAGGATCCAGCTCATGGTGGACACCGGCGCGCGCTTCTGCATCACGATCCAGACCGACAGCACGGCGATATAGCCGCTCCAGGCCAAAGAGAGGCCGGTTTTCCATTCCTGACTGAGCTCGGGGAGGATCAAAGTAAAACTGCGTACGGGGTAAGTTCCGGCCCCAAAAGAAAAGGCCGGCAGCGAATGCTACCGGCCTTTTCAGTGTTGCCAGAAATACGCGGAACCGGCTTTGCCGGCCCCGCTTTATCCTGCTGCAGCCTCTTCGGCTTCAGGCTTGGACTTGCCTTCCTTCTTGGGCAGCGGCTGGATGTCCAGCTGCACCTCGCCCTTGTCGTCGATGTCGACCGACAGGCGGCCGCCGTCGATGAGTCGACCGAACAGCAGCTCGTCGGCCAGTGCACGACGGATCGTGTCCTGGATCAGGCGCTGCATCGGGCGCGCACCCATGAGCGGATCGAAGCCCTTCTTAGCCAGGTGCTTGCGCAAGCCGTCGCTGAACGTGACGTCGACCTTCTTCTCGGCCAGCTGCGTTTCGAGCTGGAGCAGGAACTTGTCGACCACGCGCAGGATGATCTGCTCGTCCAGCGCCTTGAAGCTCACGGTCGCGTCCAGGCGGTTGCGGAACTCCGGCGTGAACAGGCGCTTGATATCGGCCATTTCGTCGCCCGCCTGACGCGGGTTGGTGAAGCCGATGGTCGCCTTGTTCATGGTCTCGGCACCCGCATTGGTGGTCATCACGATGATCACGTTGCGGAAGTCGGCCTTGCGTCCGTTGTTGTCCGTCAGGGTGCCGTGGTCCATGACCTGCAGCAGCACGTTGAAGATGTCCGGGTGCGCCTTCTCGATTTCGTCGAGCAGCAGCACCGCGTGCGGCTTCTTCGTGATGGCCTCGGTCAGGAGACCCCCCTGGTCGAACCCGACGTAGCCCGGAGGCGCGCCAATCAGGCGGCTCACCGCATGGCGCTCCATGTACTCCGACATGTCGAAGCGGATCAGCTCGATGCCCATGATGTAGGCGAGCTGCTTGGCCGCTTCGGTCTTGCCGACGCCCGTGGGGCCGCTGAACAGGAACGAACCGATCGGCTTGTCTTCGCGGCCGAGGCCCGAACGCGCCATCTTCACGGCGGACGCCAGCACCTCGAGCGCCTTGTCCTGGCCGAACACCACGCTCTTCAGGTCGCGCTCGATCGTCTGCAGCTTGCCGCGGTCGTCATTGCTGACATTGGCCGGGGGAATGCGCGCGATCTTCGCGACGATGTCCTCGACCTCGGACTTGCTGATGGTCTTCTTGCGCTTGCTCGCGGGCAGGATGCGCTGCGCGGCACCGGCCTCGTCGATCACGTCGATGGCCTTGTCGGGCAGATGGCGGTCGTTGATGTACTTGGCGCTCAGCTCGGCCGCAGCCTGCAGGGCCGCCACCGCGTACTTGACGCCGTGATGCTCTTCGAAGCGCGACTTCAGGCCCTTCAGGATGTCGACGGTTTCCTGCACCGTCGGCTCGACCACGTCGACCTTCTGGAAGCGACGCGACAGGGCCGCATCCTTCTCGAAGATGCCGCGGTATTCGCTGAACGTGGTGGCGCCGATGCACTTGAGCTGGCCGCTCGAGAGCGCCGGCTTGAGCAGGTTCGATGCATCGAGCGTGCCGCCCGAGGCGGCGCCCGCACCGATGAGCGTGTGGATCTCGTCGATGAAAAGAATGGCGTTCGGCTTGTCCTTCAGCGACTTGAGCACGCCCTTCAGGCGCTGCTCGAAATCGCCGCGGTACTTGGTGCCGGCAAGCAACGCGCCCATGTCGAGCGAGTACACCTGCGCCTCGGCCAGGATTTCCGGCACGTCGGTCTGCGTGATGCGCCATGCCAGGCCTTCTGCAATAGCCGTCTTGCCCACGCCGGCCTCACCCACCAGGAGCGGGTTGTTCTTGCGCCGGCGGCAGAGAATCTGGATGACGCGCTCCACCTCGTATTCGCGGCCGATCAGCGGATCGATCTTGCCGTCCTTGGCGAGCTGGTTGAGATTTTGCGTGAACTGCTCGAGAGGCGAAGCCTTCTCGTTCTTTTCGCCGCCACCCTCTTCGCCCTCGCCCGAAGACGATTCGCTGCTGCCCTTGACGGCCTCAGGCGGATCGCTCTTCTTGATGCCGTGGGCAATGAAGTTCACCACATCGAGGCGGGTTACGCCCTGCTGGTGGAGGTAGTACACCGCATGCGAATCCTTCTCGCCGAAGATCGCGACCAGCACGTTGGCGCCGGTGACTTCCTTCTTGCCGTTGCCGGTGGACTGCACATGCATGATGGCGCGCTGGATCACGCGCTGGAAACCCAGCGTGGGCTGGGTGTCGACATCGTCGGTACCCGCCACTTGCGGCGTGTTGTCCTTGATGAAGTTGGTGAGCGACGCCCGCAGGTCGTCGACGTTGGCCGAGCAGGCGCGCAGAACCTCTGCGGCGCTCGGGTTGTCCAGCAAAGCGAGCAACAGATGCTCCACGGTGATGAACTCGTGGCGCTGCTGCCTGGCCTCGACGAAGGCCATGTGCAAGCTGACTTCCAGTTCCTGGGCAATCATGTGATTTCCTTTTGCCTTGCTGTAAATAAGTTCTCAGATGGGTTGGAGCTTGCGCAATTCAACTGGTTCACGCAACAGGCTCGCTCACGCACTGCAGCGGATGTCCGGCCTGGTGCGCCGCCTCCATCACCTGGTTGACCTTGGTGGCCGCCAAGTCGCGGGAATAAACCCCACAAACTCCGCGGCCATCGAGATGAATCTTTAGCATGATCTGGGTCGCGGTTTCGCGATCCTTGTTGAAATATTCTTGCAGGACGACGATTACGAACTCCATGGGGGTGTAGTCGTCGTTCAGCATGACCACTTGGTACATCTGGGGTGGCGCGGTTTTTTGCGGCCGCCGCTCCAGAACGACCGAATCTCCGTCATCCCCTGCCGGTTTCTGGGCCGGCGGAGTGCTGGGAGTCTTGGGAATTCTCGTTGCCATAAAAAAGATTCTATAGAGCGTGCAAGCACCGTGCCGGCGCAAGAAGACTTGGTGGCGCGTAATCGACAAATCAAGGGGCTTGCGTCGTGTGCGACACCACAAACGACGCAAAAAAACTCTGCCGTTTGCGCATGCTGCACGCGTAAATACTACGCGTCGCGCACTTTGAAAAAAATCAGTATTTGGAGCAGGGTGTGCCATTTCTCCAACTGGCGCGGCTGCGGCGTGCCGAAAGAAGAAAGGCCCCCGAGACCGTAAAGATCTCGAGGGCCTTGGCTCACGGCGCCCGGGGCGCCAAAGCGCTATTGCTCGCGCAATTTACATGTGGTCGATCATGACCTGGCCGAAGCCCGAGCAGCTCACCTGCGTGGCGCCGTCCATCAGGCGGGCGAAGTCATAGGTGACCTTCTTGCTGGCAATGGACTTTTCCATCGAGCTGATGATTAGGTCGGCGGCTTCGGTCCAGCCCATGTGGCGCAGCATCATTTCGGCCGAGAGGATTTCGGAACCGGGGTTCACGTAGTCCTTGCCGGCGTACTTGGGAGCGGTGCCGTGGGTGGCTTCGAACATGGCGACGGTGTCGCTCAGGTTGGCGCCCGGGGCAATGCCGATGCCGCCGACTTGCGCGGCCAGGGCGTCGGACACGTAGTCGCCGTTGAGGTTCAGCGTGGCAATCACGCTGTACTCGGCGGGGCGCAGGAGAATCTGCTGCAGGAAGGCGTCGGCAATGCTGTCCTTGACCGTGATTTCCTTGCCCGTCTTGGGGTTCTTGAACTTCATCCACGGGCCGCCATCGATCAGCTCGGCGCCGAATTCCTTGGCAGCCAGCGAATAGGCCCAGTCACGGAAGCCACCTTCGGTGAACTTCATGATGTTGCCCTTGTGCACGATGGTCACGCTGGGCTTGTCGTTGTCGACCGCGTACTGCAGCGCCTTGCGCACGAGGCGCTCGGTGCCTTCCTTCGACACGGGCTTCACGCCGATGCCGGAGGTGTTGGGGAAGCGGATCTTCTTGACGCCCAGTTCGTCCTGCAGGAACTTGATGAGCTTCTTGGCCTTGTCGCTCTCGGCTTCGAACTCGATGCCGGCGTAGATGTCTTCCGAGTTCTCGCGGAAGATGACCATGTTGGTCTTGTGCGGCTCGCGCACCGGGCTGGGCACGCCTTCGAAATACTGGATGGGGCGCAGGCAGACGTACAGGTCGAGTTCCTGGCGCAGCGCAACGTTCAGCGAGCGGATGCCGCCGCCCACGGGCGTGGTCAGCGGGCCCTTGATGGAAACCACGTAGTCGCGCACGGCGTGCAGCGTTTCTTCGGGCAGCCAGACGTCGGGGCCGTAGACCTTGGTCGACTTTTCGCCGGCATAGACTTCCATCCAGTGGATCTTCTTCTTGCCGCCGTAGGCCTTGGCAACCGCTGCATCCACCACCTTCAACATCACGGGGGTGATGTCCAGACCCGTGCCGTCGCCTTCGATGAAGGGAATGATCGGCTGATCAGGCACATTGAGCGAGTTGTCGGCGTTGACCGTGATCTTCTGGCCTTCGGCCGGGACTTTGATGTGCTGGTAGCTGGACATGAGGGGGGATGACTCCGGGAGTGACGTAATTCGGACGACTGTCTGCGAATTCAGACAGCGACGGGGAATCGCTGTACAGCCCGCGAACAAATCGCTGTACATTTTAGACGCAACCCATCAGCAAGCGTTTGTCAACCTGCGAGCCAATGGCTTCGTTAGTGGCTGACCTTCTGCTCGCCGGGAGGCGTTTCCAACCAATTCTCGAATAGAGGAATCACAATGAGCAAAATTCTCGCAGTCATGATCGCTGGCTTGTTCGCCGCTGGCGCTTACGCCCAGAACCCCACCGGCACCACGCCCGAGCAAGGCAACGCTACCAACAGCAAGCCGCAAGCCCGCGCTGAAGCCAAGAAGGAAGCAAAGCCCGCCGGTCAAGTGGCTGCGCCCGCTGGCGACATCGCCAAGACGCCCGAAGGCGGCGCCATCGGCACCGACAAGGCTGCTGCATCCGGCGAAAAGCGCGCTGAAACGCGCGACCAGCGTCGTCGCAACAAGGACGGCAGCGTCAAGCGCAAGTCGACCCAAGGCAGCACCCCGAAGTAATTCGGCCAGCCGCACAAGAAAAGCGCTCTCCGGAGCGCTTTTTTTTCGCCTGCATTGGCGGCGCCGCTGTCAACCGGGGCGAACGGCTGACGCGTTGAAGCTTGGCCTTCTCGCGAAGGTGATCCATATCAACAATCTCAAAGGATGTCTTCATGAACAAGCTGCTCGCAGCCCTCGTCGCCGGTCTTTTCGCAGCCGGTGCTTTTGCCCAACAAGCCGAACCGGCGCCCAAGGTGGACGCGCCTGTGGCGGCTGCCGCGCACAAGGCCAAGCAACCGGCCAAACACGCAGTGAAGAAGCACAAGGCGCGCCACCACGCGGCCAAGGCGCACGCGGCTGCAGCCAAGAAGGTGTAAGCTGCCCAGCTCACCGGCACTGCCTGCCAATGCCCGCATCAGCGGGCATTTTTCTTGGCCCCGCGCCTTTGAACCCGCCTTGAAAGAAGCTTCGATGTTCCAGCGTTTCGCCGCCCTGCTCCTGCTCGCCGCCTCCTTGATCGGCCCGGCGCAGGCACAACAGCAACCCCAGACCGACCTCGCACGCACCAAGCTGTCCGTCGGCTTGTACAAGATCGATGCGCAAGTGGCGCAAACACCCCGGCAGCGGGAAATCGGCCTGATGTTCCGCAAGGAAATGCCGCAGTCCGAAGGCATGATCTTTGTCTTCGAGCAGCCGGCCACCCAGTGCTTCTGGATGAGAAACACCTTGCTCCCCCTGACCGCCGCCTTCGTGGCCGATGATGGCCGCATCGTCAACCTGGTCGACATGCAGCCCATGACCGAGAACTCGCATTGCTCCGAAGAGCCGGTGCGCTACGTGCTCGAAATGAACCAGGGCTGGTTCGCCAAGAAGAACATCAAGAAAGGCGCCAAGCTGGGCGGCGAGTTGTTTGCCGCCTCCAGGCGCTGAGTCCGGGCTGCCTGTGCGGCCCAATAAAAAAAGCCGACCCGAGGGTCGGCTTTTTTTATTGGGAAACCGGTTCAGCCGAAGTTCTTGGCCGCGAAGTCCCAGTTCACCAGCTTGGCCAGGAAGGTCTCGACGAACTTCGGGCGCAGGT